>DATJZL010000025.1:0-2378 GCA_035499115.1 Methyloceanibacter sp.
AGGGCGTTGGCCTCGATGAGCGCCTTGATCACGGCATCGTTGGCATCGCCGAACTTGCCCCTGTCGTCGATCACGCGCTTGCCCTCGAAACCGCGCGCCTCGGCGGTGAAGAAGCCAGCCTCGTTGACGGTGAAGGGGATCGTCGTGTCGATTTTCCGGTTCTCGAGCTCCCAGCGGTTCTGCTCCCAGATCTCGAAATCCTCGGTGCCGTGACCAGGCGCGGTGTGCACGAAGCCCGTGCCGGTATCCTCGGTGACATGCTCGCCGGCGAGCAGCGGAACATCGAAGAAATAACCGGCGCCGCGCAGGGGATGCTCGACCGCAAGGATGCTGCCTGGCTTCACGTCACGACGGCGCTCGAAAGCGACCGCGCGGGCAGCCCGCATGACCTCATGAGCGAGGGCATCAGCCAGGATCAGCAGATCGCCGCGCTTCGCCCAGTTGTCGTCCGGCGCGTCGGTGACTTCGTAAAGCCCGTAGGCGATATCGTTCGAATAGCTGATCGCGCGGTTGCCAGGGATGGTCCAGGGAGTGGTCGTCCAGATCACGACGTTGGCGCGCTTCAGGTCTTCGACAAGATCCGCGTCGCCGACAGCCGTCTTCACCGGAAACTTCACATAGATCGCCGGGCTCTCGATTTGCTCGTACTCGACTTCCGCCTCGGCAAGGGCGGTGCGCTCGACGACCGACCACATCACGGGCTTCGAGCCGCGATAGAGCAGCCCATTGACGGCGAACTTCATCAGCTCGTCGGCGATGGTCGCCTCGGCGTCGAAGCTCATGGTGGTGTAAGGGTTGCTCCAATCGCCCTCGACGCCGAGCCGCTTGAACTCCTCGCGCTGCACCGAGAGCCAATGCTCGGCGTAGGCGCGACATTCGGCACGGAAGGCGATCATGGCGGCAGAGTCCGAGAGATTGGGCTTCGCCTTGCCCTTGGCGCGATAGTTCTCCTCTTCGACTTTCCACTCGATGGGAAGGCCATGACAATCCCAGCCCGGCACGTAATTGGCGTCCTTACCCATCATCGCTTGCGAGCGGACAACCACGTCCTTCAGGATCTTGTTGAGGCCGGTCCCGATATGAACATTGCCGTTGGCGTAAGGCGGCCCATCATGCAGAACGAATTTCACGCGCCCTGCTTGCTCGGCGCGAAGGAGCCGATAGAGGTTCATCTCGCGCCAACGCTTGAGCAACTCGGGCTCGCGCTCGGGCAACCCAGCCTTCATCGGAAAGTCGGTCTTGGGCAGGAAGAGAGTCGCGCTCCAGTCTCGGCCGGTCTGGGGCTCGATCTTCAGCGCCTCGATCCTCTCGACCAACGACTGCGGCTCGGGCTTAAGCGCCTCGATCCTCTGAACCAGCGACGTGGGCTTGCGCGCTTCCGGCTTGACCGCGTCACCGCGTAAGACCTTCCGCGCAGCCGACGGACCGATGCGTGCTTTCGGCACGCGACGCGCCGTCCTCGACGCCTTGGAGACGCGGGCTTTCGATCGTACGGCAGGCTTCTTGGAGACCTTTTGTTTCCCCTTCGCGGCCCTGGCCTTGACCTTGGCCCTAGGAGGCTTCGCCTTCGTGCCCTTGGCCTTCGCGACTGCTCGCCTGGCAGTCTTGCCGGCGGCCTTGGTCTTGGCGCTCGAGGTCTTCGCCTTCGCGCGGAGGGATTTCAGCTTTTTCGCCGTCGCCTTGGTTGGCTTCCGTTTGGCGGCCGGCTTCGCCTTCAGGGAGGCCTTTCGCGAGGGCGCGCGCCCGGCGGCAGGCTTGCCGCGTGTGGTTGTTTTCGCCATGATCCTTGCTTCTATCCCGGCGGCAGGCATCGCTCGCGGCGCCCACTTAAGGGCCGCCGCTCGCCTCCAATGTAAGGGCGCGTTCTAGCAACCGGGCTCGCGACAATCCAGTGCTGCCCTTTCGAGGGCGCGGCCTAGGGGGAAGCGACGCATCGGGTCGTCCTCTCCGATATTGCGAAGGACGATACGCGCGGCCTCACAGTCGTCCCGCATTTGTTTCGCAAGCGCCTCACCACCGGTAAAGGCGCGGTCGGCGCGGAGCGGAGCGATGAACTCGAGCTCGACATCCTCGCCGTAAAGATTCCCTGCAAAATCGAGCAGATAAGCCTCAAGAGCCGGCGTTCCAGGGCCGAAGGTCGGGCTCGTCCCGACATAGCCTGCGGCTTCGTAACGGCGTCCCCTGTGATAGACGCGCATGGCGTAGATGCCATGCGCGACATCCTGGCCGTGAGCGAGCGGCAGATTGAGCGTGGGAAAGCCGAGCCCCGTGCCGCGGCCGTGCCCTTGTTCGACCTTGCCCCTGATCCGCCACCAATAGCCGAGCTGCTCGGCGGCTTCCCGCATCTCGCCCTTACGCAAATGGTCCCTGATGCTGCT
>DATJZL010000026.1:0-3487 GCA_035499115.1 Methyloceanibacter sp.
TCGTGACAAGACGATCGTCGCCACCAAGGTCGCCGGGCGCACCAAGATGAACTGGCTGCGCAAGAACGGGGCGCACGGGCGCCAGAGTCCGGAGCAGATCAGGGAGGCGGTCGAGGGCAGTCTCGCCCGCCTCAGAACAGACTATATCGACCTCTACCAGCTTCACTGGCCTGACCGGAAGATGCGCATCTTCGAGGGCCTCGACTATCTGCACCTCGGAGGCGACAGCCATCCCATTCACGAGATCCTCGGAACGCTGGGCAAGCTCGTCGCCGACGGCAAGGTGAGGTTCGTCGGCCTCTCCAACGAGACCCCGTGGGGCGTGATGACCTTCCTCAAGGCGTCGGAGCAGCACGGCCTGCCGCGCATCGCCTCGATCCAGAACGCCTACAACCTCGTCAACCGTTCCTTCGAGATCGGCCTCTCGGAGATCACCTATCGCGAGCAGGTAAGCCTTCTCGGCTATTCCCCACTCGGCCAGGGTTATCTCTCCGGCAAATATGAAGGCGGCGCGCTGCCTCCCAACTCGCGCAAGACGCTGTTCGACCGGCTCGGCCGCTACGAGACGGCGAATGGACCAAAAGCAATCGCAACCTATGTCGGGCTCGCGCGGCGGCACGGGCTTGATCCCGCGCAGATGGCGATCGCCTTCGCGGTGTCGCGGCCATTCGTCACAAGCGCCATTATCGGCGCGACCACTCTCGCCCAGCTCAAGACGGATATCGCCACCCTCGACCTCAAGCTTGACGATCAAGTCCTTGCGGACATCGAGCAGATCCATCTTGACTATCCGAACCCATGCCCTTGACTCTTGGGCACGAGCGAGTGCCCTCCTGATGCCCCGATTATTCTCCGCCATCGAGATCCCGCGCCCCCTCGCCGAGCGGCTCACGCTGCTTCGCGCAGGCCTCACCGGCGCACGCTGGATCGACCCCGAGAACTATCATCTGACGCTACGCTTCATCGGCGATGTCGACGGCTCGACGGCCCGCGAATTCGCCGAGGCCTTGGGCGGGATCGAGGTGCCGGCCTTCGAGCTCAGGTTGAATGGCCTTGGCAGCTTCGGCGGGCATAAGCCTCGGGCCATCTTCGCCGGCATCGCTCCCTCCGACGGGCTTGACGCCTTGCGCCGGGCGAACGAGCGCGCCGCGCGCGAAGCGGGTCTTCCGCCCGAAGGTCGCAACTTCAAGCCGCATGTCACCTTGGCCCGGCTCCGCAACGCACGCGCCGACGCGGTCGCGGCCTATCTCGAGCATCAGGGCGGCATCGCCGCCGAGCCCTTCACCGTGAGCCGCTTCGTGCTCTATTCCTCGCGGAATTCGGTGGGCGGCGGTCCCTATGTCGTCGAGGCCGCCTACCCGCTCGAGGACTAGGCGCCTTTTTTGACGGACGCGGCCTCATCGCTGAGCAACTCGGCGAGCAGCCCGCGCGCGGCCTCCTCGATCAGATCGAGCGCATGATCGAAGCCCTCGGCCTCGCCGAAGAAGGGGTCGGGCACGTCTTGGGTCCCAGCATGCGGAGCGAAATCGAGGAACCGGCGGATCTTGTGACGTTGGCCCTTTGGCGCGATCTGCCTGAGATCCTCGCAGTTCGAGCCATCCATGGCGAGCACGAGATCGAAGCGCGCGAAGTCGCCCTTGCCAACCTGTCTCGCGCTCTGGCCGGAAATATCGAAGCCGCGGCGGCCTGCGGCCTTCTGCGCGCGCTGGTCGGGCGCTTGGCCCACATGCCAATCGCCGAGCCCCGCCGAGTCGATCTCGAACAGGTCGAGCACGCCCTCCTCGGCCGCGGCGCGCCGGAACGCGCCCTCGGCCATAGGCGAGCGGCAAATATTGCCGAGACAGACGAACAACAGACGGTGCTTCACCATGCGCGCTCTATTCCCATGCGGCACGCGCCGCACGCAAGCTTACCTCGCCCGGATATGGGGGCTCAGAGGCGCCCGCGGAACAAGAAGAAGCGATGCTGCGGCAACGGCTCGTTGGTCGCTTGCGCGCCGGCAAAGGCGTAGCGGAAGGGCCTGAAGAACGGCAGGAAGCGCGGCCGCTCGACGATCATCTGACTATATCTCGACTTGCCGCTCGGGGCGTGGACCGCGACTTTCGTTTCCGGCGCGGTGAGGAGCTTGGCAACTTCGCCGGCGCCTGAGGCCACGATCCGCTCCTCCGGCGTTCGCGTGGCGAGGATGGCGCGGCGATCGAAGAGAACCTTGGCATCGGCGGTCCATGGCTTCGGCTTGCAGGCGCAGCCATCGACATATTCGCTGCGATAGCGGAAGGCGTTGGCGAGCTCGCCATAGCGTTCGCCAGTCAGCGCCACCATCGCGCCTGCATCATCGCCGGGGATGGCGTTGTAGAACAGCTTCGCCGGCGACGAGCAGCTCGACCGGCACTTCGCCTCATCGGCCAGGAAAGAGTCCGGCGTCGACGCTTCGCTCAGCGGATAATAAAAGCCATCGCACTCCCGCACGCAGAAGGTGCGGTAGCTCATATTGGGGTTGGTGCTTGCCTTGAAGCTATAGGGCTTCGGTTGCGCCGGCGCCTTCGCGATGGTCGCCTCGGCCGCTTCTGCCTTCAGGGCGTCGATTTCGGCCGCGAGCTTCTGGGCTTGCGCGGCCAGTTGATCGCAGGCTTCGATGATCGCCGCATCGACTGCATAGTCGCAGTCAGCCTCGGTGATATTGAGTTTCACAGCCGCAAGCTGTTCCGCCTTGCTGGCGATCGCGGCATCGAGCGAACTGCCGTCTGCGGAGCGCGCGATCTCGGCTGGCGCGGGATCACCGCTGTGCCGACCAGCGCCGCCAACGCCGCGATGGCGAGGGGCAGCGTGCCAACTCGACTGAACGCACGTCCACGCAACGTGAAACCTCACCTGCCTCGGGGGCGCCGCAGGCGCTCGCCGGCGCCCCCGCACTATGCCGGCCAATGGTGAAGCTCCGGCAAATGGCGCCAGGAAAAGTGGAACCGGCGAGCGAGGCCGGTTAAGACTTTGCATACAGACGCCCGACGCGCCTTGCAGCGTCCCCTGCCCTACCCTATTTTTCTCGTGGGATTCGGGGCTTAGCCGACCGCGAGGTGGACACCATGATTGCCTGGAACGATGCAAGCGAGCTCAAGAGCGCGGCTCTCGGCGGCGAGATCACGCGCGCTGCTTTCGCCGAGCAGGAGCGGCGCGTCCGCCGCGACTTCTGGGCCAAGCTCAAGCGCCTTGCCGGCAGAATTCCTTTCGCCGAGGATTTGGTCGCCGCCTATTATTGCGCGCTCGACCCCGCCACCCCGATGCGGGTGCGCGGCATGCTGCTCGCCGCTCTCGCTTATTTCATCCTGCCCTTCGACCTCATCCCGGACATGATCGCAGGCCTCGGCTTCGCCGACGACGCCGCCCTGCTCACGGCCGTAATCGGACTCGTCGCCGCTCATATTACGCCGGCCCACCGGGCCGCCGCCGCGCGCGCGCTGGACAAGGAGCTCCCGCCCAAGAGCTGAGT
>DATJZL010000027.1:0-4748 GCA_035499115.1 Methyloceanibacter sp.
GCCGACGGCGCCCGGCTCCTTGTCTAGCTTCTCTATTCTGACGAGCACGGAGGACGCGCGAGGATGATCGAGGCAATGCCGCGCCACGTCCTCGGCAAGCGTCTCGACGAGATTGATGTGACCGCGGGCGACGATGTCCTTGATGCCCTTGATGATGGTGTCGTAATCGAAGGCGCGCACGATGTTGTCTTCGAGCGCCACGGTGGCGGGGAGCACATCGACATCGACCGAGAAGCGCACGCGCTGGGTGACCCCCTTCTCATGGGTGTAGACCCCGATCTCGACATCGAGCACGAGGTCGTGCATGAACACGCGATCGAGGGCTCGCGCTGCGCTCGCGTCTATGGGCTTGGCGTGCGTTACTCGCTTCTCGGCCATGCTTGAGGCTACTCCGTCACGGCGCGGGACACGGCGTCCCCTCTCCTAGCACAGAGCGGGCGCGCGTTCAGGCTCGGCGGCACTCGCGACGGCACGCGGCGCATGGGGGATGAGCGCCCGGATCGCGGCAGAGGCTGATATGTCGAGGGCCGCACCGCGAGCGCCATCTCGGCAGAGGGCGCCACGAAAGCCGAGAAGATCGGGCTCGAGCGGAAGCAGATGCGGCACGTCGACCGCTCGGAGCGATCCGGCGAGCCCCACGAGAAGACCTGCGGCACGAGCTTCGGCCACGAAATCGGCAACAGCGTCGAGAGAGAGGTGGTCGAGCAGGGAGCGTCCATCCTTGCAAGCGGTATCGAGCATCACCCCGCTTGCGCCGACGCGAGCGGCTTCACGGATCGCATCGAAACCTGGAGGAGCATCGGCGAAGACGACAAGCATCAGGCAGAGACCGCGCGCCTCTTGCGCCAGCAGGCTGAGGCACCCTCGCGCATCCCCGCCCGGAAAGAGGCCAAGCTTGACGTAGGCGACTCCGGTTGCGGCGGTCGCGAGCACGGCGGAGAGGACCGCCGCCGGCTCCAGCGGCAGATCGCCTACCGTCGCGCTCAATTCGGCGCGACCGGAGATGGCGGCAACGCACGAGGCGACGGCCTCTGACGCGAGAGCGCCGAGCGCGCCCTTGGCTGGATCCTTGAGATCGATGATGTCGGCCCCGGCCGCAAGCGCCGTCTCAGCCTCGGCGATATCGCGCACGCTCGCGAGAAACCGGGTCATGGTCTGGCCGACAGACTAAGAGCCATCAACGGAACAGCCAGCCGAACATACCGCCGCCGCCGCCGCCATTGCGTCGCGCACGGCGTCCGCCGCTAGTGTCTGCGCCGGCATTGGCGCCGGCGCCATTGTCGGCGGCGCGAGGCTGCTCGGAGTAACCCCAAAAATCGGTGGTCGGCGGAGCCTGGCGGCGCGGCTTGCGCAGCTGAATCTCGTTGGCGTTGCCATCGGGGTCGGTGACGACCACGGAGACGGCTTGCCAGTTCCACTGCGCGGCGGCGGGGCCCCAACTATGCGGCTCGATCGAGATCACCTTGTTGGCGCGCGTATCGACGATGGCCACATATTCGAAGTCGTTGTCCTCGCCCTCGCCGGCATCGCCGGCGTAATACTTGAGCAATCCGATGCCCGAGAGCGCGTCCTTCAACAGCTTCCACTCGAGGATCTTCGGCCTGCCCGAGCCGAACATCTCGAGCTCGACCCTGAGCGAGGGATATTTATCGTTGCTCGCGATATAGCGGTCGGGGGACGGCTCCTTGATCACCCAACCCTCCTCGGGCGGACCGAGAGGCTGACCGGCTTCCTCCGGCACCTCCTGCTCGAGCCGCTGCAGCGCTTCGCGGCTTTCGGTCTGGAACGGGTCCTGCTGGAGAGCGGTGCGATAATCGGCGATGCCCTCGTCGGTGCGATTGAGCGCCTCGTAGATATTGCCTCTGACGCGCAAGGCGAGTGGATCGTTGGGTGCGATCTGGAGCGCCGCATTCGCGTCGTCCAGCGCCTCGTCGTTGGACTCGGCCTGGAGCTTGGCCTCGGCACGCATGGCGTAGGCCCTTACGTTGTTGGCATCGATCTCGAGCGCTTTGTTGAAATCGGCGATGGCATCGTCGAAGCGCCGGTTTTGCGTGAAGATGATGCCGCGCTCGATATAGGCGTCGGCAAGATTGGGCTCGATCTCGATCGCCTTGTTCAGATCGTCGATGGCTTGATTGAACTTCTTATCGCCGGAATAGGCCCGGGCACGTAGCAGCAGGAGATCGGGGTGAGGCTGATCCGGCTCGAGCGTCAAGGCTTGGGTCGCGTCGTCGGCAGCCTCCTTGAAATCGCCGATGGCAAGGTAGGCATCGGAGCGATTGTGATAGGCCGCGGCATATCGCGGGTTCAGGGTGATGGCGCGGGTGAAATCGCGCACCGCTGCATGATAGCGCTTGAGCTCGGCGTGGGCCCTGCCGCGGCCGTTATAGGGAACGGCGTCTTGCGGCATCAGCTCGACCGCCTTGCGGAAGTCTTGGAAGGCGGGGTCGTATTGGGCAAGCTGCATGCGCGCATTGCCCCGGTTATTGCGGGCCGCGCCGTAATTCGGCGAAAGGGTGATGGCGCGGTCGAAGTCCTTCAAGGCCTCGTCGGGATGGCCGAGATCCATCAGCGCGTTGCCGCGGTTGTTGTAGACGGTGGCATTGTCGGGCGCGAGCTGGATCGACTTGTTGAAGTCGTCGATCGCCTCTTTGAGCTCCTTCAACCGCCACTTGGCGACGCCTCGGTCGCTATAGATGCTCGCCTGGATGAAATCGGCGATGTCGGGCGCGGTCAGCGCCTGGTCATAAGAGGCGATGGCCTTGTCATAGGCGCCGCGCATCAACGCGGCAGCGCCTTCGCGCGCGCGCAACAGGGTCTGGTCGTCCTCGGCGCGGGCGCCTAAGGGCGCGAGCGCGGCGAGCACGAGGACGAGAGTCTTGAGCTTGACCCGTGACGAATGCATTGGCGGCAAGCGAGTCCGTTTTCCCGCGAACACCTTCCCTCTCATGTCCCCCATAAGGTGAGAGTGTGTCAATAACGGGTCGCGAAGCAGCATCAAACGGGCATTTCTCCTGATTTTGCAAGCCCGGCTTGGAGCTCGCGCAAGACCTTGGGCAGCATCTCCGGCACGTCCTCGGCGATCAGGCCAGGACCGAACTCCTTCGCGGCTTTGCCATGCAGCCAGACTGCGGCACTCGCCGCCTCGAAGGGCGGCATCCTTTGCGCGAGAAGGCCAAGCACCATACCGGCAAGCACGTCGCCGGTGCCGGCGGTCGCAAGCCAGGAGCTGGTCGTCGCATTGATCGAGGCCATGCCGTCGGGCGACGCAACCACGGTGTCGGCGCCTTTCAGCACGATGGTCGCGCCGGAGCGGCGGGCCGCTTCGCGCGCGCGGTCGAGCTTCGAGCCTTCGATGTTACCGAACAGCCGGGCAAACTCGCCGTCATGCGGGGTGAGCACGACTGGCGCTACGTGCCCGGCGATCGCCGCGAAGAGCTTGGCAGGCGGCTCGGGGAAACTCGTGATCGCATCGGCATCCAGTACGACAGCAGCGCCCGAGCCAAGCGTCGCGAGCACCATGGCTCTTGTTCGCTCACCGACGCCGACCCCAGGGCCGATGAGAACCGCATTCTTGCGTTCGTCGGCGAGCAGGCCTTGCAACGCGCGCGCATCGTCGGCCTCGCGGACCATGATGGCGGTGAGAGAGGAGGCATTGACGGCAAGCGCGTCGCGGGGCGATGCGACGGTGACCAATCCTGCGCCAACGCGCAATGCGCCTCGCGCGCCGAGTCTTGCCGCGCCCGTGCTGTAGAGAGGCCCTGACACCACGACTGCGTGGCCGCGCGCATATTTGTGGCCCTCAGGAGTGGGCCACGGAAAACGCGGAAGCCAGAGCGGCGGCTCGTTGGCGAATGTCTTGGGCTTGATCGTGTCGAGCACCCGTGCCGGGATGCCGATATCGGCAAGGCTCACCTCCCCGCAATGGAGCCGGCCCGGCAAAAGCAGATGCCCCGGCTTGAGGCGGAAGAACGTCACGGTGGAGAGGGCCTCGATGGCGAGGCCCCTCACCTCACCGGTCGTGCCGTCGATGCCGCTCGGCACGTCGACCGCGATCACGGGAAGGCCCGAGCCGTTCACGCGCTCGATCATGGCGGCATAATCGCCTTCGATCGGCCGTGCGAGGCCTGCGCCGAAGAGTGCGTCAACCACGACATCGGCGCCGTCGAGGATGTCAGCGGACAATCTCTCGCGCCGACCGGCATAACGTTTGGCATTAGCCGCGGCGTCTGCGGGCAGGTGCGCCGGATCGCCGTTGAAGCCAAGCCTCACCCGGTACCCGCGCTCGGCGAGATAACGGGCGGCCACGAAGCCGTCGCCGCCATTGTTGCCGGGGCCGCACAGAACGGCGACAGTCCCTGCGTCGGGGAACCGCCGGGCGAGGTCATCGGCGACCGCGCGCCCGGCGGTCTCCATGAGCGTGAGGCCCGGGACGCCACCGTCGATGGCGAGACGGTCGGCTTGGCCCATCTCCTCGGCGGTCAGAAGCTCGAGCATGGATGTTCGCCAATCCGATTTTGCCTAAGTCCTGGCACCGCAAAGGCAGCATTGCGAGCACGAGTCACGATGGAGCCCTTCCAATCTGCATAATTCTTGTGCATATAGCCAAGATCTTGAGCAATCCTGCTCAACGGTTCCCCGTCACCGTCCGCTAGACCAATACAGATCCTTGAATTGAGAGGCAAAACTTGCAGCCAGGGGATTGGCATAGGCTGTGCTTTGGCCTCACGAGATCTTTATGGGATGGC
>DATJZL010000028.1:0-5520 GCA_035499115.1 Methyloceanibacter sp.
CGCCGTCCTCACGAAGAGCAACGAAGGTGACGCCGTAACGCACCGGGCGCTCAGTCTTCTCCTCGCGAAGGGGAAGCGCCTCGGCGAGACCGTCAGCATAGCCTTGGCACCAGCTCCGCACGGGGCATAACCCGCAAGCGGGGCGGCGCGGCGTGCAGAGCGTGGCGCCGAGATCCATCATCGCTTGCGCGAAATCGCCGGGCCTCTGCTTCGGCGTGAGGCTCTTCGTCAAGGCTTTGATCTCTGCTTTCGCGTCGGGCAAAGGCGTGGTGACGGCGAAGAGCCGCGCCACGACGCGCTCGATATTGCCGTCGACGGGTGTCGCTGGCTCGCCGAAGGCGATCGCGGCGATCGCGGCGGCGGTGTAGTCGCCGATGCCAGGAAGAGTGCGAAGCTCGGTCTCGGTCGCTGGAAATCTTCCGCCGTGCCGGTCGACCACAGTACGGGCGCACGCGTGCAGATTGCGGGCGCGCGCGTAATAGCCGAGCCCAGCCCAGGCGGCGAGCACCTCGCCGAGCTCGGCGCGTGCGAGCGCGCGCACGTTGGGCCAGGTCCTGAGGAAGAGGCCGTAGCGGGGCAGCACCGCCTTGACTGTCGTCTGCTGCAGCATGACCTCGCTCAGCCAGACCTTGTAGGGATCGGGCGCCTCGCCCGGCTCCGCGCGCCAAGGAAGATGGCGCCGCTCGCGGTCGTACCAAGCGAGTAGACCGTCAGAGACCACGGTTTTGCGATCGAAGGCGTCTGAGGTCGCGCGCCTCTGCATAATGCCAAGTCCTCCCGCGCTTCTCGCCGGCTCATGGTGTAAGCTCGGCGAAGGCGAAGCAAGCGGGCGGCGCGGCCTCTCCACCGGAAAGCCATGGACGAGAACGAGCGGAGAGCACTGGCACGAGCGGCGAGCGGCGCGCGACCCGTCGGCGCGTTCATCGCGCGACTGCTCGATCCTTTGGCGCGGGCGCGTGGCTTTGCGACCACGACACTTCTCAGCGAATGGCCCACGATCGTCGGCGACGAGCTTGCGCAATTCACGATGCCTGACCGGGTCGTCTGGCCAAGACGTCAGCAGGACGGCGACGAGGCCCCGCCTGCCAAAGGCTGGCGCGTAGAAGGCGCCATCCTCGTGCTCAGGGTCGAAGGGCCCCGCGCCATCGAGGTGCAGCATCGCTCGGGCAAGATCCTCGAGCGGGTCAACACCTATTTCGGCTATCGGGCCGTCACCGAGATGCGCATCGTGCAAGCCCCAGTCGTCAGGGCAGAGTCGGCCTCGCCCAGGCCGCCAGAGGCAAAAGACCCGGAGATCCTGCCCGCTCCGGCCTCGATCGAGCACGAAGGGTTGCGGCGCGCATTGTCGCGGCTAGGCGCCCTCGCCCGTTCCCAGCTCACGAGGGGTTGACGAACCCCGCATTTCTCGCTCTTGCCAGGGAGCGGTTCTATCAACGAATGTAGGCCCCGCCCAAGCCAGGGGTAGGGCGGCACAGCTAGAGGTGGAGTAGAGAGCGTGGCAAAAACTGAGAAGCCAGCGGCCGGCAAACCCGCCGCGGACGAGACGCCGGACGGCGGATCGAGCATGATCAACATCATCCTCGTCTGCGCGCTGGTCGCGGCAGCGCTTGTCGGCGGCTATGTCTATTTCGTCAGAGGCGCTCAGCGCGATCCAGATGCACCAAAGAAAGACCCCGATCTCGCCGAGCTGATGAAGCCGGGCGCCCTGCCCGACATGTCGCTGGGAAGCCAGGATGCTCCGAACGTCATCGTCGAATATGCCTCGATGACCTGCCCGCATTGCGCCCAGTTCGACAAGGTCGTCTTCCCCGAGATCAAGACCAAATATATCGACACCGGGAAAGCGCGCCTCATTTTCCGCGAGTTTCCGCTCGATGGTCTCGCTGCGCGCGCCTCGATGCTCGCGCGCTGCGCCGGGCCCGACCGCTACTTCGCCATGATCGACGTCATGTTCCAGACGCAACCGACCTGGGTGGTAGAGGGACCCGAAGCACTCGACCACCTGCTCCAGCTCGCACGCCAGGCCGGATTCTCCAAGGAGAAGTTCGACGCCTGCCTCGCCGACAAGGATCTGTTCAAGAAGATCGTCGATGAGCGCCAGCGCGCAAACGACGTGTTCCAGGTGGACTCGACGCCTACCTTCTTCGTGAATGGCAAACGCGTGTCCGGAGAGCATCAGCTCAAGGATTTCGAGGCGCTGTTCGCCGGCATCGAGAAGCCGGAGACTACGCCGCCGGCGCAAGGCAGCACCCCTCAGACGGAGGGAACGCCGGCACCCGCTGAGAACAGCGCCGCTCCGGAAAGTGGAACGCCCGCTCCTGCTGAAGGCAGCGCTACTCCTCCCGGAGGCGGCGCGGGCGAGCCGCAGGGAGCTCCGGCGCAATAAGCGAGCGAGACCGCATGTCCCTCCAAGCGGCCAGTGCTTCAATCGCGTTCGCTCTCCTACTCTTACTCGCGGGCTGCGGCGGGGTGGCGAGCGGTCCGACCGCCACTGCGACGGAAACGGCTCTCAACGCGGCGCCGGACGCTGAAGTGATGGCCGACGGGCCGCTCGGCGAACGAACGCTCGGGAAGGCGAACGCACCGGTCACGGTCATCGAATATGTGTCGCTCACCTGTCCGCACTGCGCCAACTTCCAGAAGACCGTGTTCCCGCGCGTGAAGAAGGAGTTCATCGACACGGGCAAGATCCGATTCATCGTGCGGGAGTTCCCGATCGGCCATACCTCGGGACACGCAGCCATCATCAATCGCTGCGCGCCCGAGGACAAATATTTCTTCCTGTTGAACCAGTTCCTCACCCGCCAGCCCGAGTGGGTGAGCCAGGAGGTGCGCCCCGACGCCATCTATGCGGTCGCCAAGTCGAGCGGCATGAGCCGCGAGACGTTTGACAAATGCCTATCGAATCAAACCATTATCGACGGGTTGAACGAGGTTAAGCAGCGGGGGCGGAAATACGGGGTAATCGGCACCCCGACCTTCTTCATCAATGGCCGAAAAGCGGCGCAAGGCGAGGTCACGTTCGACCAGATCAAAGCCTTGATCGAGGCGCCGCCGCCGCCATCCTCCTCGTCTTGAAGTCGCGTGTCATTCCCGCGCGTTCGGGGCTTCAGCCCGCAAGCGGGTAAAGCCGGGCAATGACGAATGCGTAAACGCTTGTTAACCAATTGGATCTCAAATCTTACCTAACGCTTAAGGACGCCTGACACGTGCAGATCACCCGACTCCGCCTCCTCGGCTTCAAGTCCTTCGTCGAGCCCACCGAGCTCTTGATAGAGCATGGACTGACGGGGGTGGTCGGGCCTAACGGCTGCGGCAAGTCGAATCTGCTCGAGGCTCTGCGCTGGGCCATGGGCGAGACCTCCTACAAGAGCATGCGCGGCTCGGCAATGGAGGACGTGATCTTCGCCGGCTCGCAGGACCGCCCCTCGCGCAACATGGCCGAGGTGACGCTGTTCATCGACAATAGCAGGCGCACCGCGCCCGCAGAGTTCAACGATTCCGACCTGCTCGAGGTCACACGGCGGATCGAGCGCGAGGCAGGCTCGGCCTACAAGGTCAACGGCAAGGATGCGCGCGCGCGTGACGTGCGCCTCCTGTTCGAGGACGCGGCGACCGGTGCGCGCTCTCCCGCCCTCGTTCGGCAGGGGCGGATCGGCGAGATCGTCAACGCGCCGCCGCAGGAGCGCCGGCGCGTGCTCGAAGATGCGGCCGGCATCGCCGGCTTGCACAGCCGCCGTCACGAGGCGGAGCTCCGTCTGAAGGCGACCGAAGCCAATCTCGCCCGGCTCGCCGATCTCATTGGCCAGTTCGCATCGCAATTGCAGGCGCTTAGACGCCAGGCGCGCCAGGCGCAGCGCTATCGGGAGATCTCCGGCAAGATTCGCGAGGCAGAAGCGCTTCAGCATCACCTGCATTGGGAGGCGGCCTGCGCGCTGGTCGAGCACGAGGAAGCGGCGTTCCAGGAGGCGCTCGGCACCGTCGCGCAGGAGACCAAGGCCGAAGGAGAGGCGCTTCGCCAGCAAGCGGAAGCCGCGGAAAAACTCCAGCCTCTCCGTGACGAGGAGGCTGCCCGCGCTGCGGTGCTGCATCGACTGAGCGTCGAGCGCGATGCGCTCGAGCGCGAGGAGGCGCGCGCCAAAGCGCGTCAGGCCGAGCTCGAAACACGGCTCGCGCAAGCCTCGCGAGACCTTGCCCGCGAGGAGGAGCATATCGCCGAGGCGGAAGGGATGTTGCGGGGGCTGGGCGAAGAGGGCCGCAGGCTGCAAGCCGCGAGCTCCCGCGACCGCGAAATGCCGCAGCTCCGCGATGCGGTTGCCAAGGCGGCTGAGGCGCTTGCCTCCGCCGAGCAGGCCCTGACCAAGGCCACCGGCGATCTTGCGGAGGCGCGCGCAAGGCGCGGCCGGCTCGAGACCGAGCAGGCCGATTTGAGAGATCGTCTAGCGCGACTGGAGACTGAGGCGAGTAGCGTTGCCGAGTCGCTTACCAAACTAGAGCGAGAACTCGCGGAGCATGGCGATTTGGCCAAGCTCAACGCAAACGCCGCGAGCCTTGCGAGCGCCGTCCAGCGATCGGAGGCGGAGCTTGCCGCTGCCGAGGCCGAGGAACAGAGGGCGCGCGTTCGCGAAACCGGGGCGCGCGATCTGGCTTCGGCTGCCAAGCTCAAATGGCAAGAGCTTGAGACCGAGTTCGCCACTGCCGTCAAACTACTCCAGCCCAAGAATACCGGCGAATGGGCGCCGATCGTCGAACAGGTTCGGGTGAAGCAAGGCTATGAGCAGGCGGTTGGCGCGGCGCTCGGCGATGATCTCGATGCCGCCGCCGATGAGTCTGCTCCGGCGCATTGGCGCTTGACGGCGAGCGCGGAGGATTGGGCTCTGCCCGAGGGAGCGACGGCCCTCAGCGAGTTCATCGAAGCGCCTTCCGTGCTTCACCGCCGGCTCACGCAGATCGGGGTGATAGAGCCAGAGCTTGGCTCAAGCCTGCAAGCTAAACTCAAGCCCGGGCAGCGGCTCGTCTCCCGCTTTGGGGACCTTTGGCGCTGGGACGGTTATAGCGTGCGTGCCGGCACCGCGATGGCGGCCGGAGCCAGGTTGATCGAGCGCGGGCGGCTTGCCTCGCTCAGTGCCGACGCCCTGGTGGCCGAGCAGCGCTCGAAGGCCACCGAAATCGAACTTGATGCGGCCGCCAGAGAAGTCATGACCAGCAGCGAAGCGGTCAAGGCAATCCGGCAGATCGTCAAGGAAACGCATTTGCAGCTTGACCGCGCCCGTGAGGCTATCGCCGTCACGGAGCATAAGAGCCAGGCGAGAAGCAAACAGCTCGGTGCTCTCGCCGAGGCAAAGCACCATACCCACGCTGCATTGGAAGAGGTGCGTGCACAGCTGACCAATAGCGCGAGCGCCCTCGGCGAGCTTGCCTCGCTTGGCGAGCTTGAGACCGTGCTCGAGACCGCGAAATCATCAGCCGCCGAACAGCGTACCATTCATGCACGAGCCGAGGCGGCGCTCGAAGGGTTCG
>DATJZL010000029.1:0-6482 GCA_035499115.1 Methyloceanibacter sp.
CTGCTAAGGGTGGCGGGCGCGGTGGCGAAAAAGAGAAGTGGCAAGGTGAAGGTAACGGCGAAGAATCCGGTCAAGCGCAGGAGCGCCTCTGCCGCGGCCCTGGCCGGCCCTCTCTACCGCAAACGCGTGGTAAAGAGCGCCAAGACCTATCGGCGCAAGGGCAAGGCCCCGTTCGCTCGGGAGGACGATGAGCACAATGGCTAGCGAAGCGGCACCCCTGATCGACCGGTTCGGGCGGCACATCTCCTATTTGCGCGTCTCGGTCACCGACCGGTGCGACTTCCGCTGCGTCTATTGCATGTCCGACGCCATGACCTTCCTGCCGCGCCAGGAGCTCCTCAGCCTCGAGGAGATCGACCGGCTGGCCGGCGCCTTCGTGGCGCGCGGCGTGCGCAAGCTCAGGTTGACCGGCGGCGAGCCGCTCGTCCGCCGTAACATCATGTGGCTGATCGGGGCGCTGTCGCGCCATCTCGGCCGGGGGCTCGACGATCTCACGCTAACCACCAATGGCAGCCAGCTCGAGCGCCATGCCGCGGCGCTCGCCGATTGTGGTATCACCCGGATCAACATTTCGCTCGACACGCTGGACCCGGCCAAGTTCCGCGCCATCACCCGCTTCGGCGAATTCGCGCAGGTGATGCGCGGAATCGACGCGGCGGACCGCGCCGGGCTCAAGATCAAGATCAACAGCGTCGCGCTGAGGGAGGTGAACGAGGACGAGATCGCCGACCTGATCGCATGGAGCCATGGGAGAGGGTTCGACTTGACGCTGATCGAAACCATGCCCATGGGCGAGATCGACGGCGACAGGACCGAGCAATATCTGCCGCTGTCGCTGGTCAGGGCACGGCTCAACCAGCGTTTCACGCTGCAAGATATCGATTACCGCTCGGGCGGCCCCGCGCGCTACGTCCATGTGCGCGAGACTGGAGGCAGGCTCGGCTTCATCACCCCGCTGACGCACAATTTCTGCGAGTCGTGCAATCGGGTGCGGGTCACCTGCACTGGGACGCTGTTCATGTGTCTTGGCCAGGAGGACGCGGCAGATCTCCGCGCGCCGATGCGCGCAAGCACGTCCGACGAGCTGTTGCATGCCGCTATCGACGAGGCCATCGCGCGCAAGCCGAAGGGCCACGATTTCGTCATCGGCCGGGGAGAAAAACCCTCGATTTCCCGCCATATGTCGATGACGGGCGGGTGAAGCTTTGGCCGAGGGTTAACGGAGTCTTGCGGCAGCGGGGCTAAAACCCAGCAAGCTCAAGCCTTCAGCAGGCGGACGAATTTCCTGCCGGACTCCCTTTGGCCCTCGGCTTACGGCGTTCTTAACGCATAATTCGATAAATTTCCGCTCCTAATCAGCGAACTAGCCGGCAATGCAAGCAACGGCGGCGGTCAATGGCGAGTTTTGAGTCGCTCAAAAAGCAATGGCATTGGATTGGGTTGGCGTTGCTTTGCGCGCTGATTGCGGTCACCGCTTTTCTAGCGCCGGGCAAGATCAGCAATTTGGAACTGCGGCGCGAGGCGGTGACTGCGGCAGAGCGAATCCGCGCACAAATGCTTAAAGAGCCGGATGCCGTGTTCGACGCGCTCATGCAGCCGGGACTTTCGCCCCAATTTGCCAACATTCTCGATCATGCTGGCTACGCCCACCGTGTGCTCCGCTTCGAGCTCTACGATGAAGCCGAGCGCCTGCGATTCACGAGCGGGCTGTCGGGATTGAACCTGTCGGGCGTTCCGTCAAGCGCAACGGCGCCGCCGACGCCGGAGACGCCGGAAGTAGCCCTATACGAGGCCGCGGCCGAAGGCGGTTCTCTCACCAATTTCGCCGTTCTCACCTTGCCATTGCAATTGAATGGCGCGCCGCGCGGCACATTCGTTGTCTACCTCAACCAGACCGACCAGGCGAATGTGCTGTCGGATTATTTCGGCATCATCGCCGCCGTCACCCTGCTCCTGCTCGGTGTCGGTATCGCCACTCCCGCGGCCTTCGCCTGGATGCGCAGCCAGGAGCGCAGGGAAGCCGAGGAGCAGGTGCGGTATCTCGAGAGTCACGACGCGCTCACCGGTCTCGCCAACCGCCGCGCGTTCCTCGAGGGGCTCGGCGAAGCCCTGGTGCGCATGACGCGCGACCGCACGCAGATCGCGGTGCTGTGCCTCGACATCGACAAATTCAAGGAAATCAACGATGCCGCAGACCATGCCGGCGGCGACCAGGTGCTGCGCGAAATCGGCGCGCGCATCAAGCTCAGCTTGCGCGACCGCGACCTCCTTGCCCGATTGAGCGGCGACGAATTCGCCATTGCGCTCGTCGACATCACCAATCTCGGCGATGTCATGGCGTTCATGAACCGCCTGGTGGTCGCTTTGCGCCGGCCGTTCCAGGTCGGCGACAAGGACCTCCTGTGCACGACAAGCGTGGGCGTCGCATTGGCCCCTGCCGACGGTGACAAGGCAACCATGGTGCTCCGCCATGCCGCCATCGCGCTTGCCCGCGCCAAGGGCGACGGGGGCCAGCGCATGTGTTTCTTCGAGCCGAGCATGGACAAGGCGCTGCAGCGGCGGCGCATGGTCGAACACGAGCTCAGGCTTGCCCTCGGACGCGACGAGTTTGACGTGGTCTATCAGCCACAATACGACCTGGCCACCGAACGACAAATCGGCACTGAGGCGCTGATCCGCTGGCACCATCCCCTCCATGGCAAGATCGCGCCGGGTCATTTCATCTCGGTCGCCGAGGACACCGGCCTGATCGTGCCGATCGGCGAATGGGTGCTCCGGCGCGCATGCAGTGATGCCGTGACCTGGAGGGAGCCGCTGGCGGTTGCCGTCAATCTATCGCCGGCGCAATTCCGCGACGGCGACATCGCCGAGACCGTCGCCCAAGTCCTCAAGGAGACGGGGCTCGACCCCGCTCGTCTCGAAATCGAGATTACTGAGAGCCTCCTGATCAACGACACCGAGGAGGTGCTGAGCAAGCTCAACCGCCTGCGCGAGCTGGGAGTCGCCATCGCCATGGACGATTTCGGCACCGGCTATTCGAGCTTGAGCTATCTCGCCCGCTTCCCATTCTCCAAGATCAAGATCGACCGCCAGTTCATCCGCAACATGACGCGCGATCCGGCGATGCGGGCCATCGTCAAGACCATCATCGCCCTGGGGAAGTCGCTCGACGTCACCATCACCGCGGAAGGGGTCGAGACGGAAGAGCAAGCGGCGATGCTACGCGAGTTTGGCTGCCCGCAAGTGCAAGGATTCCTCTACGGCTATCCGGGCGCGGCCGAGCAGCCTTCGAAGTCCAACACCGAAAAGGTCACGCAGCTCAAGACGCGCAGCAGCGCCGCCTGATTTCCCGTGCGTTGCTGGGTTTGTGACGCGGGCGGCCGGCTCTCCAGCCTCGCCTAGCGCCCGGCGTCAGCGGCCGAAGGTGCGGAGTTGAGGAGAGCGCTCCACGAAGGACCCTGCGCCTTGGAGCGCGCCATGCTTCCGCCCAGAAACGGCCTGGAGGAGCTGCCGCGCGCGAAAAAAGGTCTCTTGTGCGGCGCGGCCCGCGCCGGCTTCGCGGCAAACTTGGCGACTTTCGCCTGAACCTTAGCCTTCAATTTCCGCCCCGGCGCCGCCTCGTGCTCATCCTGAGAGGAAGGCGCGGCGTGGGGACGGACATTGGCAAGCGGATTGGAGGTTTCGCCCCCGGGCTCGGACCCAGTGGGGAGCGCCGCGGTCTCGTCATGCGAGGCCATCGAGGAGACATCGGGCACGATCGGCTTGGGCTCGGCCGGAGAGCCGAGATCAACCTC
This sequence comes from Methyloceanibacter sp., assembly GCA_035499115.1. GTDB lineage: Bacteria > Pseudomonadota > Alphaproteobacteria > Rhizobiales > Methyloligellaceae > Methyloceanibacter. The sequence goes on from DATJZL010000029.1 coordinate 3,795, forward strand.
GACATTGACCGGCTTTGGAGGGGCATTTCTGCCGGGGCCCGGCAGAGTGATCAGCAGCGGTAGGAGGATGGCGAGTGCGATCAGATGAACGGCGCCAGCGCCAATCGCGAAAATGGGAAGATTTGGTCGATCGCGTTTGCTCACGGGGGCGGATGGCGAGCCTTGGTCGATGCACTCCTCTCACGCCTCAATCGAGTTAGCTGAGTCGGCCGCGCTTGTACAACTCTCTAGCTCTCGACCACGATTTGCGGCACAGCTCGCGCGCCGACCTTGGAGCGCTCCAGCTCGGCGACGGCGCGCGCGGCGATCTCACGAAAGGCGACAGCAGAAGGAGAGCTCGGATCAGTCGCCACCACGGGACGTCCGGAATCCGAGGTCTCGCGGATCGCCAGCGTCAGCGGCACCTCTCCCAAGAACGGAACACCAAGCCGAGCCGCATCGGCCCGCGCGCCGCCATGACCGAAAATGTCGGAGCGCTCACCGCAATGGGGGCAGATGAAGGTGCTCATGTTCTCGACAATACCGAGCACCGGTACATTCACCTTGCGGAACATCGCCAGCCCCTTGCGGGCATCGATCAGAGCGAGATCCTGAGGAGTGGAGACGATGACGGCGCCGGCGAGCGGCACTTGCTGTGCCATGGTGAGCTGGGCATCGCCCGTGCCCGGCGGCATGTCGACGACGAGCACGTCGAGCTCGCCCCAGGCGACGTCCTTCAGCATTTGCGACAGCGCCGACATCACCATCGGGCCGCGCCAGATCATCGGCGCTTCTTCATCGACGAGGAAGCCCATCGACATCACTTTCAGCCCGTAGGCCTCCATGGGCTTAAGTTTGTTGTCGGCGACCTGTTGCGGTTGACCCTTGAGCCCGAGCAGGCGCGGCATCGAGGGCCCGTAGATGTCGGCGTCGAGAACGCCGACCTTCAGCCCCCGCTCTTTCAGCGCGAGCGCAAAATTGACGGCAGTGGTCGATTTGCCGACGCCACCTTTGCCCGACGCGACGGCAATGATATTGGCCACACCCGGCAGACCGCCCGGGCGATGGCGTGCGTCTCGCGCGGCGCCTGGCCGGGCGAATGAGGGAGATGCGGCGGCGCCTCCACCATTCCCGCCTGCGTTTCGTGGCGCATCTGGCGCGCGGTCGGCGGTCAGAGTCACGGCGACGCCCTTCACCCCCGGCACCTCGGACACCGCCTTCTCGGCGGCTTCGCGTAGGGCTTCGAGCTCCTTTGCCCGCGCAGGGTCAACCGAGATGGCGAAATAGACCTTGCCCTTGTGGATCACGACCTCGGAGACGAGGCCGAGCGAGACGATATCGTCGCGAAGGTCGGGGCCCTTGACGCGTTTAAGGGCCTCGAGCACGTGCTCTTTGGTGAGATGTTCTGTCATGAGGGCTTATTTAGGCCTGCTACGCGCCAACACCAACCGTCTCGTAGCGGCGCGGCGCGGGGTTCACGGCACGAAGCAGGTCTCGGCAGTGCAGCTTTTGAGGGCCTCATCGAGGCTTCTCAGTGATGCGAGGTCGCCCGCGTAGTGCCCTTCGCCGGCCTCGTTCTTGAGCTCATGCGGGTCGGCAGAGAGGTCGAAGAGCTGCTCGAAGCCGCTATCATATCTCACATATTTACGTGTCGCGGTGCGCACTGCGGTGAAGCGGACGCGCGGCTTCTGGAAGTGGCTGACCGGACTTTCGATGAGGAGAGCCCTCCGCCATGGTGCATTGGGGTGGGTGAAGAGCGGGGCGAGCGACCGGCCGTCGAGCGCATAACCGGGTGAGACTCCGGCAAGCTCGGCGACGGTCGCAACCACATCGAGATTGTTCACCAGAACGTCCCGCGTCTCGCCTTTTGGGATGCCAGGACCGCGCATGACGAGGGGAACCTTGATCGACTCCTCATAGGCGGCCGACTTTCCGATCAGCCGGTGCTGGCCATAGAGGAAGCCATTGTCGGAGGTATAGACAATAAGAGTGTTGTCGAGCCTGCCGGCCTGCTTCAGCGCCTCGACCACCGCCTCGACGAGATCGTCAACCGATTGCAGAGATTGAAGCTCGGCGCGGTAGTCCTTCGCCAATTGAGACTTGGAGATGCCGTGGATGGGCGCTCCTATCTCACCAATGGGAAGCTTTACGTCTTGCAAGGCTCCAGCGTATTGCGGGGCGGGAATGGCACTCTTGCCTTGGGCGTGCACCGCCTTCGTGGCGATATAGAGGAAGAAGGGCTCCGGCTTATCCGTCTCCTCGGCGATGAAGCGCACGGCGCGCTCCTTCAAGACATCGGTCGAATAGTCCTCGGCTCGGTGCCCAAAGGTCAAGATCGTGCCGTTATCGTTGACATCATAGTCGAAATAGCGCGCGCGCGTCCCAGTGAACGCGTACCAGAGGTCCCAGCCGGGTGGCACCCAGTCGCGCGGGTTGCCGATCGTCGCGCCCTTGAACTCGACATTGACGAGATTGCCGGCCCAGGCGAGCAGCGCGCCCCAACTGCTCTGCTGGCCATAGAGGAAGCCATTGTCGGAGGTATAGACGATAAGAGTGTTGTCGAGCTTGCCGGCCTGCTTCAGCGCATCGACCACCGCCTCGACGAGATCGTCGACCGATTGCAGGGACTGAAGCTCGGCGCGATAGTCCTTCGCCAATCGAGACTTCGGGACGCCGTGGATGGGCGCTCCTTTCTCACCAATAGGAAGC
>DATJZL010000030.1:0-2084 GCA_035499115.1 Methyloceanibacter sp.
CGAGGAAGGTCAGCGTCGGATAGACCACGCCGGGCGAAGGGCTATAGGCCCCGCTCGTCTTCTCCTCGATCAGCTTGATCAGCTCATAGCCGTGACGCGGCTGCTCGGCGATCAGAGCAAGCGCGAGCAGCTTGAGGTCGCCTTGCGCCAGCATGCGGCCGACGCGGAACCAGTCGCGGCCCCCGCCCTCTTGGCCCGGGCCCCAGCCTGGGCCTCCGCCGCCGAACCGTCCGAACCGCCGCGCGGCCCAGCGCTCGCGGCAGCCCTCTCCGTGATGTCTCATTCCATGCATTTTGATGGTCTCCTAGTTTGAAAGATGTATCGTAAGATAGTACGGACTATAGGGTATCGCAAGATATATCTTGCGCGACTGCTCGCGCAGTCGTCGTTCCGGCGAAAACCGGAATCCAGCCCAAAAGCTCTATTGAATTTTCTTCGGGATGCCGACTTGCGTCGGCATGACGAGCAGCGGTTGGCAGACGCTCGACCTCAATCGCCGGCGTGGTCGTCGACCTTCTCACGATGGGCCGTGACCCATTTCGAGTGCTCGGCCGAGGCGAGAGCGCCGACGCGCTCGGCGAGGACGCGATGCGCCTCCTCGGGTGGGAGCTTGGCGTACGGGCCGGCCTTCTCGTTGTAGAGATGCTGCTCGTTGCGCAGCCCCTCGCAGGTCGAGCGATAAAGGATCCAGTTCTCCTGCCATTTGTTGAGCTGCTGCATGCTCTCCAGCAGGAGGATGATGCCCGCGGCGACGATCACCGCCATGGCCGAGAACTCGGCGACGATAGGGATGACGATGGCGCAGAGGATGATGGCGATCTTGGAGGCCTTGAAGTAGCGCTGGTTCGCCTTGGCCTTGGCGTCGTACCAGTCGATCTGCGCCTGGAGGCGGTCCCAGAGCGGCGGCAATTTCGCGGTCGCGGCCGGCTCGGCCTTCTTCGTCGCCATCTCGTCCCTCCTGGCTTTCGCAAGCAGTCAAGCGCCGCTGAATTACATCTCCGGACATGGCCCGGAAAGCCCATTTCTTCGGCAAAATGGGCGTTCTCGAGGTTGCACCCCCTCCCCCTCTATGTTACAGCCTGCCCGGGCTTCCAGGGGACCGTTTAGCAGGGGTTCAACCTGTTGACGTGGGGGGCGCCAATCCCAGAATTTCTCGGGGTCCGGGGACGAGGCTGCTCAAAAAAGCGCCCGTTCGGGAGGAAAGGCGTTTTACGTGGCGGGTGGTGAAGTCGATACGAGTTCCGGCGTAGCTGGCCGCTATGCCACCGCCTTGTTCGAGCTCGCCAAGGAAGAGGCGAAGCTCGAGCAAGTCGCCGCCGATCTCACCCGCTTCAACGAGGCGCTCGACGCCGTCGACGACATGAAACGGCTGGTCAAGAGCCCCGTGTTCTCGGCCGACGAACAGGGTCGCGCTCTCGCCGCCATCCTCGACAAGATCGAGATCGAGGGCCTCACCAAGAACTTCCTCCTCCTCGTCGCCAAGAACCGCCGCCTGTTTGCCACCCCGGACATGATCCGTGCCTTCCGCGCCATGCTGGCGCGCGAGCGGGGCGAGACAGGCGCCACGGTCACTTCCGCCGCGAAGCTGACCGAGAGCCAGATCACCGCGCTGACGCAGGCGCTTCAGGCCGCGCTCGGCAAGAAGGTCATGCTCGACGAGCAGGTCGATCCCGCGCTGCTTGGCGGCCTCGTCATCAAAGTGGGCAGCCGCATGATCGATACTTCGCTGCGCACCAGGCTGAATTCGCTGAAAGTTGCCATGAAAGAGGTTGGCTGATGGATATCAGGGCGGCAGAGATCTCCGCGATCCTCAAGGAGCAGATCAAGAATTTCGGTCAGGAAGCCGAGGTCGCCGAGATCGGCCAGGTGCTTTCGGTCGGCGACGGCATCGCGCGCGCCTACGGCCTCGACAATGTGCAGGCCGGCGAGATGGTCGAGTTCGAGAACGGCACGCGCGGCATGGCGCTCAACCTCGAGGTCGACAATGTCGGCATCGTGATCTTCGGCGACGACCGCCACATCAAGGAAGGCGACGTCGTCAAGCGCACCGGCGCCATCGTCGAGGTGCCCGTCGGCAAGGGCCT
>DATJZL010000031.1:0-4465 GCA_035499115.1 Methyloceanibacter sp.
GGCAAGGCCATGCTTGGCATCATGCCGGGTCACATCTATCTGCAAGGCAGAGTGGGCGTGATCTCACGTTCCGGCACGCTCGGCTATGAGGCCGCGTCGCAGATGAAGGCAAAGGGCATCGGTATCTCGACCTCGGTCGGCATCGGCGGCGATCCTATCAACGGCTCCTCCTTTCTCGACCATCTGGCGCTGTTCGAAGAGGATCCGGAGACCGATGCGGTGCTGATGATCGGCGAAATTGGCGGCCCGCAAGAGGCAGAGGCCTCGGCCTGGATCAAGGACAATATGTCGAAGCCGGTGATCGGGTTCGTCGCCGGACTGACGGCGCCCAAAGGACGGCGCATGGGCCATGCCGGCGCCATCATCTCAGCCGCCGGCGACAGCGCCGCCGAGAAGGCCGAGATCATGCGCTCCTGCGGGCTGACCGTGGCTCCCAATCCAAGCGAGTTCGGCTCGACGGTTGCCGGCGTGCTGGCCAAGCGGCCGGAGCGCCGGGCGTTCGCGTGATCGGTGCAGCTCTCCTCTCGTGGAGGAGGGTCCCACGCCGAGACAGTCCCGCTCGCTCCCATCCCTCCCCTTGATGGGGAGGGTGGCTTAGACGGCCGTAGGCCGGATGAGCCGGGTGGGGTGAACGTACCGGCGGGATCGCTCCCCCCACCCGGCGCGCTTCGCGCGCCGACCTCCCCGCGAGGGGGAGGTATGCAACGTACATCGCGGAAAGGATGAGGGGGCTCTGCCGCAACATTTGATTCAGGGGGAATTGGGTCTAAGGAATGCCGGTTAACCTGGGCTCGGAGTGCGTTAGCCTGCCATGAACGAGGAGATTATACAGAAGCCGCGGGCGGCCGAGCCGATGCAGGCATTGGTCAGCGGCACCTCGGCCAAGGAAGCGGCCGAGCTCCTGTTCTCCCTCCTCATCGAGGTGGTGCGCGAGCATCAGCCCGAGATCGAGCCGGTGCTCAAGGGCGGCGCCAATACCGACAGCTTCTCGCCAGAGCTGATGGCGCGGGCGCTTCAGGCGCAAGGCATTTGGTTTCAGCTTTTGTCGATCGCCGAGCAGAACGCCGCCATGCGCCGGCGCCGGCAAATCGAGCGGACGCGCGGCCGGTCGAGCCTGCGCGGCACGTTCGACCATGTGCTGGCCGAGGCCGCCGCAGAAGGCGTGCCGTCACGGGTGATCGAGACGCTCCTGGCGAGCCTGCGTATCCGCCCGGTGATCACCGCGCATCCGACCGAGTCGAAACGCGTTACCGTGCTCGAGAAATATCGCCGCATCTATCTGCTTCTGCGCGAGCTCGAGATGCCGCGCTGGACCGAGCGCGAGCGCACGGCGCTGATCGATGGTCTCCGCGATCAGATCGAGCTCGTGTTGATGACGGGCGAGCTGCATTTGCAGAAGCCGACGGTGCAGCACGAAGTGTCGAGAGGGCTGCATTTCTTCGACGAGACTCTATTCGAGAAGGCGCCGGAGATGCTCTTCCTGCTCGACGGCGCGCTCGAGCAATATTATCCGGGCACGCGCTTCGAGCTCGCGCCCTTCTTTCAGTTCGGCTCGTGGATCGGCGGAGACCGCGACGGGAACCCGTCGGTCACAACCGCAGTCACCGAGTGGACCTTGCGTCAGAACGCGCTTGCCTCGCTCCGCCACTATCGCGAGCGCATCGAAGGATTGGCTAAGTCGCTGTCGATCACCGAACGCGCACTGCCGGTCCCGGAGGGCTTCCGTGCCGAGCTCGCACGCGAGCTCGATGCGAGCGGGGAAGGGGAGGCGGTGGCCGCGCGCAATCCGGGTGAGCCCTACCGCCAATATCTCTCGCTCGTGCTGCGCAAGCTCGACGCGACGCTGGCGCGCGTGCAAGGCATGGAGATCGGCGGACCCGGTGCGGCTTACGCCAATGCCGACGAGCTGATCCTCGATCTGCGCACCATCGAGACGGCTCTGATCGAGGCGCATAGCCCCTCGATCGCGCGCGATCTCGTCAAGCCGGTGCGCCGCGCCGTGGAGATTTTCCGCTTCTCGACGGTGAGGCTCGATCTCCGCGAGAACACGACGCGCACCACGCAGGCGCTGCAATCGCTGTGGTGGGCGACCGCCGGCCACGGCGACGCAACGCCGCCGGAGCTTGGCAGCCGCGAATGGCGCGCCTGGCTGCTGCGCGAGCTCACGCGGCCGCTCACCACGCCGAGGCTCGTGCCCGACCTTCCGGCGGAGACCACCGAGTTGATCGCCATGTTCCGCCAGGTGGGAGACGTGCGGCGCGGGATCGACCGCGATGCGTTCGGCACCTTCATCTTGTCGATGACACGCTCGGTCGACGACATTCTCGGCGCTTATCTGCTGGCCAAGGAGGGCGGCCTGTTCCTCGATGCTGCCGGCACCGAGATCTGCGCCATGCCGATCGTGCCTTTGTTCGAGACCATCGCCGATCTGAGGGCCGCGCCCGCCATCATGCGCGAAGCGCTCGATGTGCCGCTCATCCGCCGCTCAACCCACTGGCAGGGCGGCGTGCAAGAGGTGATGATCGGCTATTCGGATTCCAACAAGGACGGCGGCTTCGTCGCCTCGAACTGGGAGCTGGCCAAGGCGCAGTCGCAGCTGACCCGCGTCGGAGCAGAAGCCGGCACGGCAATCGCTTTCTTCCACGGCCGTGGTGGCTCGGTCTCCAGAGGCGGCGCGCCGACCGGCCGGGCCATCGCCGCCCAGCCGGCAGGCTCGATCAGAGGCAGGTTCCGCGTCACCGAGCAGGGCGAGGTGGTCTCCTTCAAATATGCCAACAAGGGCACGGCGCTCTATCAGATGGAGCTGCTCGCTGCGAGCGTGTTCGAGCACGCGTTGAAATCGGAGCGCGAGGAGGAGCTACAGCCGAGCCGCGAATTCGATGACGCGCTCGAGGCGCTGGCCGGCGCTTCCCGCGCCGCCTATTCGAGCCTTGTCAGCCATCCCGACCTCGTCTCCTATTTCCAGGCGGCGAGCCCGCTCGAGGAGATCTCCTTGCTCAATATCGGCTCGCGCCCGGCGCGGCGCTTCGGCGCGCGCTCGCTGAAAGATTTGCGCGCCATTCCGTGGGTGTTCGCCTGGGCGCAGAACCGCCACATCATCACCGGCTGGTACGGGGTGGGCAGCGCGATCAAGAGCTTCCTCGAGGTGAGGGGCGATGAGGGCCACAAGCTGCTCAAGCGCATGTTCGAAGCCTCGCGCCTGTTCCGCCTGATCATCGACGAGGTCGAGAAGACGCTGCTTCTCGTCGATGTCGACATCGCGCGCGATTACGCGAGCCTCGTCGCCGATGCGGGCGTGCGCGACAATATTCTCGGGCTGATCGAGGCCGAGCTCGCCCGCACCAAGGAGATGGTGCTTAAGGTGAGCGGCGGGTCGTTCGTCGCCGAGCGGTTCCCCGAGTACCGCGGGGCGCTTTCCGCCCGGCTTCCCACCATGAACCAAGTCAATCGCGAGCAGGTCCAGCTTCTGCGCCGCTTCAGGGGTGCCGAGCGCGAGACCGAGCGCGAGGCGTTCAAATCCGCTTTGCTTTTATCCATCAACACCGTTGCCGCAGGCCTCGGCGCCACAGGCTAAACCAGGAGGGAGTAGAAATGAGCTTTACCCTGATCCAACAGGCGACCCCACGCCTGCACCGTTCCGAGCTTGCCGTGCCGGGGTCGAACCCCTCGCTGTTCGAGAAGGCGGCCAAGGGCGCCGCCGACATCATCTTCCTCGATCTCGAGGACGCGGTCGCCCCGGACGACAAGGAGCAGGCGCGCAAGAACATCATCCAGGGCCTGAACGAGCTCGATTGGGGCTCGAAGACCATGATGATCCGCATCAACGGTCTCGACACCCATTACGCCTATCGCGACGTGGTCGACGTGGTAGAGAACTGCCCGCGGCTCGACATGATCCTGATCCCCAAGACCGGCGTCCCCGAGGACGTCTACGCCATCGACATGCTGGTCACGCAGATCGAGCAATACAAGAAGCGCGAGAAGCGCATCGGCTTCGAGCTTCTCATCGAGACCGCGCTCGGCATGGCCAATGTCGAGCGCATCGCGCAAAGCTCGAAGCGCGTCGAGGCGATGAGCTTCGGCGTCGCCGACTATGCGGCCTCGACGCGCGCGCGCACCATGGGTATCGGCGCGCCCCATCCCGATTACGGCATCCTCGCCGACAAGGACGCCGAGGGCCATCGCCATTATTACTGGAACGACCCCTGGCACTATGCGCTGTCGCGCATGATGGTCGCGTGCCGCGCCTATGGGCTTCGCCCGATCGATGGGCCGTTCGGCGATTTCTCAGACCCCGACGGCTATCTCGCCGCGGCGAAGCGGGCCGCGGTGCTCGGCTTCGAGGGCAAATGGGCGATTCATCCTTCGCAAGTCGAGCTCGCCAACAAGGTGTTCACGCCGTCAGAGGCGGAAGTGACCAAGGCGAAGCGCATCGTCCAGGCGATGAAGCAGGCGGCCAAAGAAG
>DATJZL010000032.1:0-4997 GCA_035499115.1 Methyloceanibacter sp.
AAGGAAGGGCATCACGCCTCCTGCTCTGCGGAGAACGCCACTCCCGCCTGTGCCGGCGTGGAGAAGGTCTTTAGCTATGACGGTCCGGCCATTCCGGACGATCTTGCCCAGGATCCCCGCGTTAAGAACCTGATGAACCGGATCAACCACGACAACGAGGCGTTCGACAAGCCCAAGGGCCGGGGACCGCAGACCATGGTGGAGCTGACCGGCCGCGCGCTCAGCGCTTCGCGCCAGGGCCTGCGCAACGCCCGCTCAGCGTTCGGAGGCTCGAGTGAGCTGACGGAGCCCCTGCCCGCCACATCGTCGGCTGGGGGCGACGCTGGGGCTGCGGCGGCCTCCGCGACACAGACAGCCTCGACCAGTAGATTTCAGCGCGCAAGCGCCGCCATGGCGAGCGCCGCGCGCAAAAGCTATCGCTGCCTCCGCTCGCTGTTCCGCAATTGCAGCGGAGAAGCGGCGGCAGGGGCCACGGTGCAATAGGCTCTCAGGCGAGCCCCTCCCCGCAGCAACTTCGCTCAATCGCCTCTGTTAGTGCGTCTGAAGCCACTCGCGGGCGAGCTTTTGCGCCTCGGCGATCTGGTCAGACGACATCTCCCGCGCAAGCTCGACGCGATAGCTCAAGGCCGAGCGGTTGCCCCGCGCAGCGGCAAGGTTGAACCATTTGTGAGCCGACACGAGGTCGGCTGCCACGTCCCGGCCAGTCGCGTAAAGCATCCCGAGTTCGAAAAGTGCGTCCGGCATGCTCCCTTGCGCCGCCAGCTCGGCCTTTTCCGTCGAAATTCCCATCCGTGCCATATCACGTGCCCCCTTCTTATCACTCGTCTTTAGACCTGTCGAATATCTGCCAAGTACGACAAGTTCACTTGAGTTGTTGATCTCCCCTAATTGCGGGCGATCATGGGAGAGCACCTTCAATAACTTCTGAATGCGCGTGATTAATGCAAAATCACTAAATCTATAACATCGAGTAATATTAGTTTACATTGCACGCTAATCAGCGGCAAATTAGTTAAACTTGGACCTTGGCAATCTTTTTTTGACCATTGCTGGTCACCTAGCGATAACCAAGAAAGAGGTTTCGCGGGATTACCCAAAGCCATCGGAGGGCCTGGGGAGGGCTATTGCGCGCTGCCCGCGGGATGCGCCACGAGGAGCATCCAAGCCCAGTCCCGTGCCGGACCCGTGCCTGGGTAAGGCTTCCACGGCACAAGAACCCGCTCGGGAGCGCCGCTGGCGTTTGCCTTGAGCCGCTCAAGCTCGCCCTCCGCCGCCTCGGGCAGCTTCTCGCCCTGCCCCGGGCGCCAGAGCACGATCGCCTCTGACGCGTAGTCGGCGGACCTGGCCGGCGGCCCGTAATTCGGGCGGTCGAGACAGACAATCCGCGCTTTGGGGAAGAACCGCCGGAGATTGCCGGCATCGTGACGATTGAGGGCGATGATCGTGCCGTCCTCGAAGCCTCGCGCCTTGAGCGCCGCAGCCAGCCCCGCATAGGGCGTGGCGACGCGGCACTTGTTGCAATGGGGCCCCATGGCCTGCATCAGGTCCCGCGCCCTGATGGGGAACACGATGAGGAGCGAGGCCGCAAGCACGATGCCGAGAACCTTGGCCTTGCGCGCCGCGTTCTCCGTGCGCTCGACGGCGCTCAGCATCCAGAGCGGCGTGAGCAAGAAGAAGGGATGCATGTAGCGCTCGAGATAATGGCTGGCACCGGTAAGAAGCGCCCCGAGCATGAGCAGGAGGAAGCCCCCCATCGTGATGTGCAGGATGAGAAGCGGCCAGTCTGGCTCGCTTCCCTTCCACTCCGCAGGCGCAACGGCGCGCTTTATGTCAGCCCACGCCTTTGGCACGCTGGCGGGAAACAGCACCGGCAGGATCACGTCGAGCGGAAACAGGAAGCCGAGCGGCGCATAGATCGAGAGGCCAAGTCCGATCAGCGTCGCGTGCAGCCGGTCGTGATGCGCCTTAGGGGCCACTGCTTTGCCGTAGAGCGCGACGAGATCGTGCTGACCGACGATGAGCCAATAGACGACCGGCGCGCTCACCACCGCGACTGCACCAAGGCTTAGGAGAAAGCGCGGGGCGAGAATGCGCGCGCGGAGCGAGGGCTGGAGCATCGCGGCGATGAACAGGAGCAACAGAAATCCGGCGAAGCCCCATTTGCTGATCAGCCCGAGCCCGACGATGAGTCCGAACAGAAGATAGTCCCACCCGCGCCCGTTTTCGGTGATGCGCATAACCGCCCAGAGGCTTGCAGCGACCAGGCACGTCAGCACCATCGAGTGGGTCACGCCCTCATGCAGATTCCATGCGAATTGAAAGAGCAAAAAAGGTGACAGCCCCGCGAGAACGGCATAGCCCCACGTGCGGAAGATGCGCGTGGCCGCGAGATAGAGAAAAGCGATCGTGCCCGTGAGCAATCCATATTTGATGATGAGGAAGCTCGGCAGCGTCGGGCCGGTGATCTGTTGCACCGACCACTGCAACCACTCATAGAGCGGCGGCTGCCGTGGCACATAGCCGAGCGCGAGCGTCTGGGTGAGGACGTTCGAGGTGACGTCGTCCTGCGGCAGGTTGTCGGAGAGCGAGAGCCGCAGAAGCGAATAAGCGAGCCCGTAAGCGAGCCCGACGCAGATGACGATCAGGAGGCCGAGGCCCCATGAGGGCCATGTCCCCGCCTTGGCCTTGCCGGGTTCTACTCCGCCCGCGGCCGATGTTTGCGCCGACATGGCAGACCCTTCTACGGCAGAAGCACCGTCGAGCCGGTGGTGCGCCGCGCTTCAAGATCACGCTGTGCCTCGGCAGCCTCGGCAAGAGGATAGGTCTGGTTGATAGCGATCTTGACCTTTCCCTTGCTCACGACGTCGAACAGATCGTTTGCCGTAGCCACCAGATCCTTGCGCGAGGCGATATAGGTCGGAAGCCCAGGGCGCGTGGCGAAGAGCGAGCCCTTCTGCGACAGAAGCGTGATGTTGAAGGGAGGCACCGGCCCCGAGGACTGGCCGAAGCTGACCCAGAGCCCGAGCGGCTTCAGGCAATCGAGCGAAGCGGGGAACGTGTCCTTGCCGATCGAGTCGTAGACGACGTCGACGCCTTTGCCTTTGGTGTAGTCCATCACCTTGGCGACGAGGTCTTCCTCGCGCGTGTTGATGACATGGCTGCAGCCATGCGCGCGCGCGATTAGAGCCTTGCCGGACGAGCCTACGGTGCCGATCACCGTCGCCCCGAGCGCCGCCGCCCATTGGCAAGCGATCAGTCCGACGCCGCCCGCCGCGGCATGGAACAGGAGCGTGGTCTCGGGCCCGACCTTGTAGGTCCGCCGCAACAGATATTGCGCAGTCATACCCTTCAGCATGATCGCGGCTGCGGTCTGGTCATCGACCCCGTCGGCGATCTTCACCACGCGGTCGGCGGCGATCAGCCGCTCCTCGGCATAAGCCCCGATCACGCCGGCATAGGCGACACGGCGCCCGACCTTCAAATCGCGCACGCCCTCGCCGATCGCCGTGACGACGCCCGCGCCCTCGCTGCCGGGAATGAACGGGAACGACGGCTGCGGATAGAGCCCGGTGCGTTGATAGATGTCGATGAAGTTGAGTCCGACCGCTGACTGTTTGATCTTCACCTGGCCGGGACCCGGCGCGCCGACCGCGACCTCCTCCCATTTGAGGACGTCCGGGCCGCCATACTCATGAACGCGGATGGCGTGGCTCATGCGATGCCGAGCTTTGCCTTGAGCAACGCGTTGACGGCTTGCGGGCTCGCTTTGCCGCCCGTGGCCTTCATCACCTGTCCCACGAACCAGCCGGCGAGCGCAGGCTTTGCCTTCGCCTGCTCCGCCTTGTCGGGGTTGGCGGCGATCACTTGATCGACGGCCGCCTCGATCGCACTCATGTCGGTGACCTGTACGAGCCCGCGCGCCTCGACGATCTGCTTCGGGTCTCCCCCCTCGGTCCACGCGATGTCGAACACGTCCTTGGCGATCTTGCCTGAGATGGTTTCTGCTTTGATGAGGTCGAGGATCGCGCCGAGCTGGTCCGCCGTGACGGGACAGTCGACGATGTTCCCACCCTCTTTGTTGAGGCGCCCGAACAGCTCGTTGATCACCCAGTTCGCCGCCTGCTTGGCATCGCGGCCCTTCGCCACGGCCTCGAAATAGTCAGCGGATTCCTTTTCGGCGACGAGCACGTCGGCGTCGTAGGGCGTGAGGCCATAATCGGCGATGAAGCGCGCGCGCTTCGCATCGGGCAGCTCCGGCAACGCGGCGGCGAGGCGGTCCACATAATCCTGCGTCAGCTCGAGCGGCAGGAGGTCGGGGTCCGGGAAGTAGCGATAGTCATGCGCCTCCTCCTTGGAGCGCATCGACCGTGTCTCTCCGGTTTTGGCGTCGAACAGCCGCGTCTCCTGATGAATGGTGCCGCCCTCCTCGATGATCTCGATCTGGCGCCGTGCCTCGTATTCGATGGCCTGGCCGATGAAGCGGATCGAGTTGACGTTCTTGATCTCGCAGCGCGTGCCGAGAGGTTCGCCCGGGCGGCGCACCGACACGTTCACGTCGGCGCGGAGCGAACCCTCCTCCATATTGCCGTCGCACGTGCCGAGATAACGGAGGATCGACCTGAGTTTAGTGACATAAGCGCGCGCCTGCTCGGAGGAGCGCAGGTCCGGCTTCGACACGATCTCCATCAGAGCGACGCCCGAGCGGTTCAAATCGACGTAGGAATATTGCGGGTGCTGGTCGTGCAGGCTCTTGCCGGCGTCCTGCTCGAGATGCAGACGCTCGATGCCGACCACGACGCGCTCGCCGCTCAACAGATCGACGATGACTTCGCCCTCGCCGACGACAGGACTCTTGTACTGACTGATCTGATAGCCCTGCGGCAGGTCGGGATAGAAATAGTTCTTCCGGTCGAACACCGAAGTGAGATTGATCTTCGCTTTCAGCCCGAGCCCGGTACGGACCGCTTGGGCGATGCAGCCTTCATTGATAACGGGCA
>DATJZL010000033.1:0-4594 GCA_035499115.1 Methyloceanibacter sp.
AGGGGGAGTTCGACAAGACCTACGCCAGACAGCAGATCAAAGCGCACGAAGCGGCCGTGGATTTGTTCGCAAAATATGCCGACAAAGGCGACGACGCGGTGGTGAAGGCCTTCGCGGCCAAGACGCTGCCTGAGATCAAGCAGCATCTTGAGGAGGCCAAGAAGCTTCCGCAGTGATCTTCGCTGGCGTTGCCGACTTGCAGTCGGTATTTCTGCCGGGCCTGACAATCATCCTCGCCAGGCGTAAGCTCCCGCAACCTCGCGTGAATCCAAGGCCCGGCCATGACCAAAGTCTTGCGTCCCGCCACACTCTCGGTTGACGGTTCGCCGCTCGAGCGGACGCTTGCCGGCGCGCTCAAGGACCGGCAGATGGTCACGCCCGAGGGCAAGAGCGTCGCTTCCTCGATCGCGGGGGTCAGCATCCGCGATCTCACGACCCACACTGACGGCCGCGGCACCGTGACTGAGCTTTACGATCCCCGCTGGCAATGGCATCCCGATCCGCTGGTTTTCGCTTATTGCTTCACGGTTAGGCCCGGCTACGCGAAAGGTTGGAACCTGCATAAGCTGCATGACGATCGTTATTGCCTACTGCAGGGGGAGATGGAGCTTGTCCTCTACGACGTGCGCCCCGACTCTTCGACCTGCGGCCTTGTCAGCCGCATCGTGCTGTCAGAGCACCACCGGCGACTGGTCAATGTTCCCAAATTTGTTTGGCACGCCGATGTCAATATCGGTCAGCGGGACTGTGTCGCCCTAAACTTTCCGACGAGCCCATACGATCACGCCGATCCCGATAAATATCGGCTGCCTCTGGACACGCCCCTGATCCCCTACAGCTTGGCAGGCTATCGCGGCTTCTAGAATGGCACCGCGCTTCAGCGTGCTGTTGCCGACGCACAATCGTGCGGATGTGATCGGTTATGCGGTCAAGTCGGTGCTGTGGCAAAGCGAGCAAGACTTCGAGCTGCTCATCGTCGGCGACGGCTGCACCGACGGCACGGCCGAGCTTGTCGCGGGATTCGGCGATCCTCGGATCAGATGGTTCGATCTGCCCAAGGCGCCGCATTTCGGCTACGCCAATAGAAACGTCGCCCTCAAACAGGCAGAGGGCGATCTGGTTGCCTTTATCGCCCATGACGACATTTGGTTTCCCGATCATCTTGAATTGCTGTCCGGGCACCTCGAGCCTGGCGCGGTGGAGTGGGCCTATAGCCGTCCCCTGTGGGTAAGCACCGATGGCTTCGTGGTGCCGATCGGCGTCAATCTTACCAACGAAGACGAGCTCGAGCATTTCTTGACCAAGGCAAACAGCATTCCCGCACCCTGCGTCATGCATCGTCGGAGCTGCCTTGAGACTTATGGCTACTGGCCGGAAGACGTGCGAGAGGCGGCGGACTGGAAATTGTGGAGTCGCATGATCGAGGGCGGTGGCCGCCGACGCCTTGCTTTTTGCCGCACGCCGACGGCCCTTCACTTCAAGGCCTCCTGGCGAATGGGCCGGATGGGCTACGACCCGGCCGAAGCGGGACTCAAAGCTGCGGCGTTGATGGGCTGGTGGCCTGAGGCTCTCAAGCTCGACATCCCCGTTGGCATGACTGAGCAACGCGTTTTTTTCGAGGCGATCTTGGGTGGAGGAGCGCCGTGGCTGGACCGCCTGCGGCTCGCATCGAGTGATGCGCTCGATCGCATCGCCTGGACCACGTTGACCACTTTCATCCCGCAGCGCGATCATCTTGAGGCGGAGATCGGAGAGCGGTCGCAGCAGATCGAGCTCGCGGAGCACTTGGCGCGGCGCTGGGAACATCGCGCGGCAAAAGTGAGGGCGAAGCTGCGAAGCCTGAGACGGGAACTGAAGTCAGTCCATACAAGCGCATCATGGCGCCTCACGCGCCCTTTGCGGGCACTCAGGCGATTGTTCAGGAGATAGGGGACGGCGTTCTTAGAACTCGATTCAGTCAAGCGCCACTTCGTTGCTCTCACCGTAGAGCCAGTCGAATCTCCCGAGAAGGCGCTCGCCCGGCCGATACCGCAGCATGAGGTTGCGGGCGACACGCAAGGCTCCCGCCATATGATAGTGCTTACCGCTTCGCTCGGACCGTTCGGCCACGCGTGCGGCGCGCTGTTTGCGCGCCGCCTCATAGCGTGGAAAGGCGGTCAAGGCGTCGCCCTTGAACTCCTTGAGACATTTGGCAAGCGTCACAGCGTCCTCGATGGCAAGGGCTGCTCCTTGCGCGAGATAGGGGAGAACGGGATGGGCGGCATCGCCCAGCAGCGTGACCCTGCCGCTCGTCCATGACTGCAAGCCGGTGAGCCGATAGAGTGACCAGCACCGCCAGCTCGGCGCCTTTTCGAGAAGCGTTTTTGACTCCGTGCACCAATCTGCGAAGGCGGCCCGCAAGACCCCGGCATCGCCGGTTTGGTTCCAGCCTCGGGTGTCAGAGCCGCCTTCTATGACAGCGACGACATTGAGCTCTTTGCCGCCACGCACCGGGTAATGCACGAGATGAGTGTTGGGCCCGAACCACACCGAGACGACCGGCGCGTCGAAGGGGTGCGTAAGCTCCCCGCGTGGGAGCAAGGTGCGCCATGCGGTTGCGCCGGTGAAGAGGAGGCGCGCCTTCGGCGCGATCAGCGCGCGTATCTCGGACCAGATGCCGTCTGCGCCGATCAGCGCGGGGGCTTCGGCGACTTGACCATCGGCAGCGATTGCATCGACGCGCCTTTCCGTCTCCTCGACGCCGGTCAGGTCGAAGCGCGGGCTTAGCGTCACCGTCTTGCTCGCTTTGCAGGCGGCATGAAGCGCAGCGTGCAGATCGGCGCGGTGGAGCGTGAGATAGGGTGCGCCGTAGCGCGCCTCGACATAAGTGCCAAGTGGGATCTCGGCGAGGCGTTTCCCCGAAAGCCCGTCGAAGATGAAGATCGCCGAAGGCCTGAAAGCCACCTGCTCGATTGCGTTCAACAGGCCGAGCCTTTCGAGGAGGCGGGTCGCATTCGGCCCAAGCTGGATGCCGGCGCCGCTCTCGTCGCGAAAGTCCGAGCGCTCCAGCACCGTGGCGGTCAAATCATGCCGTGCGAGCGCAAGCGCGGCGGTAAGTCCGCCGATCCCACCGCCGGCGATCAGGTATTGGCTTTCCGGCGTTCCGTTAGTCATAACTTTCAGGCTAGGCCGCGGGCGGACCAGGTGGCGAGGTCGCCACATAGACGCAAGCCGGCGGGTCACTCTCTCCATCCGTGAGCGATGCATCGTGCAGAAAGAGCGTCGAGCAATAGGGGCAGACGATCTGCTCGTCATCCCCCATGTCGAGATAAACGTGGGGGTGGTCGGAGGGAGGGCTCGCGCCCATGCACTGAAATTCCTTGACGCCGATCTTGATCTTGTCGACGCCCTTATCGTTTACGAGATGTGGCACCTTGGTTTGCGTCGCCATGACCCTGCCGGTTCCAGTCTTCTTGAGGGTGGCGCAGAGCATAGTGACCCTTCGGGCAAAGCGGTAGAGCGGAATGCCGAGCTTCGATTCAGATGGCGTGGAGATCGCCTTTATCGACGAGGGGGAGGGCGAGCCGCTCCTGCTCATCCACGGCTTTGCCTCCAACATCGCCGCCAATTGGGTGGATCCCGGCTGGGTTCGCACGCTCACGCAAAGCGGGCGCAGGGTGATCGCCTATGACAATAGAGGTCATGGCAAGAGCGACAAGCTCTACGATCCGGACGTGTATGGCGCGCCATTGATGGCGGAAGATGGAGGGAGGCTGCTCGACCACCTCAATGTGACGCGCGCCGATGTCCTCGGCTATTCGATGGGCGCGCGCATCGCCGCCTTTCTCACACTCGCGCATCCGGAGCGCGTGCGAAGCCTCATCCTGGGCGGGCTCGGCATCAACATGGTGCGGGGCGTGGTCGGCAGCGGACCCATCGCCAAGGCGCTCGAGGCCCAGCGCATCGAGGACGTTACCAACGATACGGCGCGGAGCTTCAGGGCGTTTGCCGAGCAGACCAAGAGCGATCTCAAGGCGCTTGCCGCCTGTATCAGGGGGCCGCGGGAGAAGATCACGCCGGAGCGGCTCGCGACCATCGCCGTGCCCACGCTTATCGCCGTAGGTAGCAACGACGTGATCGCGGGCTCAGGCGCCGAGCTTGCAACCTTGATCCCGGGAGCCCAATTTCTTGACATTCCGGGCCGTGACCATATGCGGGCGGTCGGCGATGCCACCTTCAAGCAGGGGGTGCTCGACTTTTTAACCCGGCGGCCTTAAGCCCATGCTAGGGAAAGTGAAACGTCCCCTTAGGGGGAAACTACTGAGTGAGGATGCGATGCAGAGGCCGTTCACGGCGGCGGAGCCGCAAATCAAGACTTACGATCCGGTTTGGAGCCAGGTGAGGCGCGAGGCCGAGGACATCAGCGCGTCAGAGCCTGCGCTCGGCGGTTTCATCTATGCGACGGTGCTCGACCATAAGCGCCTCGAGGATGCGGTCTGCCATCGGTCGGCGCGGCGCCTGCAGCATGCGGCGCTCGATTCGGGGCTGCTCCATAAGATGTTTCATGAGGTGCTCGACTCAGAGCCCTCGCTCGGCGAGGCGTTCCGAGCCGACC
>DATJZL010000034.1:0-2609 GCA_035499115.1 Methyloceanibacter sp.
AAGGGCCGTCCGCCGCAGGATTTCACCACTCAGGTCATCACGCCGGTGACCTTCACCGCCGAATATACCGGCGCGCCGATCGAGAAGGTCGGCGTCGTCGAGATCTACGCCACGTCGAACTGCAAAGCGTTCTCGGTGAAGGACAACAAGCCCGTCGACTGCACCTCTACGTCGGTCCCGCAATAGGCAATCGGAACGCGACGAGGGCCTCGCCGGTCTTGCAAACCCCGCGCGAAGCCTTATAAGACCGCCACCAGCAACTGCTCCGGTCGGAGGCTGAACGGAGGACCGCGCCAAGCGAAGGGCGCGACAGGCTTAAACGCCGCCCTCCCGTGTCTCCGCTCTCAAGGGTCTCTTGGGCCTTTCCTTCTAAAGCGCCCATGCGAGGCTTAGCGCCGGAGTCAACGACGAAGGAAAGGCTATCCATGCCTCTTTACGAGCATGTATTCCTGGCACGCCAGGACATCTCGCCCCAGCAGGTCGAAACCCTCGTCCAGGGCTTTCGCACGCTCATCGAGGAGCAGGGCGGCAAGATCGGCAAGACCGAATATTGGGGACTGAGGTCCCTCGCCTACCGCATCAAGAAGAACCGCAAGGCGCATTACGAGCTTTTGAATATTGATGCTCCGCCGGCTGCCGTTTCCGAGCTCGAGCGGCAGATGCGGCTGTCGACCGATATCATCCGCTTCCTGACCGTTCGCGTGGACGAGCATGAGGCTGGCCCCTCGCCCATGATGCGCCGTTCGGACCGCGACGAGCGCGATGGCCGTGGCGAGCGAGGCGACCGCGGAGATCGTGGCGATCGCGACGGACGCCGCGGTGGGCGGCGAGAGTTCCGCGACCGCGACCGCGATTACACTCCACGCGAGGCGCGTGTGCCTGTTGACGCGCCCGTTGACTCGTTCGAAGGCGGGGAGGATTCCTGATGAGCATGACCCAAGTTCAGGCCCGCCGTCCTTTCTATCGTCGGCGCAAGACCTGTCCCTTCTCCGGCGATAAGGCCCCCAAGATCGACTACAAGGACGTGAAGCTGTTGCAGCGTTACGTGTCCGAGCGCGGCAAGATGGTCCCGAGCCGCATCACCGCCGTGTCGGCCAAGAAGCAGCGGGAGCTCGCTCGCGCAATTAAACGCGCGCGCTTCCTCGGCCTCTTGCCCTATCTCATTCAGTAGAGGGGAGGTTCGGGCACCTTCGTCTGAACTCCGGGCTCTAGGCTCTCGGTGAAGTTGGGGTGGGCTCTCCCCTCCCCTAACCGCTCTTCAAGGAGGCGGGACAGCGCAATGCCAACACCTCTCATCATCGGCGCGGGCTCCGGTCTCGTTTCGGCGGCGCTATTCGCCTCGGCGGCGACCGCGACTGCGCTTGCAGGCGTGCTGTTTTATCTTGCGCCGCTTCCCCTATGCCTCGCCGGATTCGGCTGGGGCGGCATGGCCGCGCTTGTCTCTGCCATAACCGGCACGATCGTGATCGCGGTGAGCCTCGGCCCGGCAACGGCCGCTATCTTCGCGCTGTCGATCGCGGCACCCGCGGCACTCTTGACGCATCTTGCGCTTCTGTCTCGCCCGGCCGCCACGCCCCAAGGCCATGTCACGCAGGCGGTCGAATGGTATCCGCCCGGACGGCTCGTCGGTTGGGCCGCAATCATCGCGGGCGCGCTCGCGGCCATCCTCGTGCTCATCCTCGGCTACGACCAAGAGGCCTACAAAGAGACGATCCGCCAGATGCTCGACCACAGCGCGCTGAAGGAACTCGATCGCGACGGCACATTGTTCACCGAGGAGACCATCGCCAGCATGGCGGCCATGATCGCGCGCGCGCTTCCGGCCGCCTTTGCCATCGTCTGGCTGACCATCACCTTGTTCAATCTCTGGATGGCCGGACTGATCGTGGATTCATCGGGGCGCGCGCTCAGGCCTTGGCCTGACTTCCACGCGCTTGAGCTGCCCAATGCTCTTGTGCCGATCTTCGCCGCGGCACTGCTCGCGTCGTTCGTGCCGGGCTTGCCGGGCCTCATTGCCACGGGCTTCGCCGGAGCGCTGCTGTTCGCCTTCGTTTTGCAGGGGCTAGCGGTGATCCATGTCTATAGCCGCGGCGTGCCGTTCCGCGCGCTGCTGCTCGCCGCTGTCTATCTCGGAATTCTGCTGCTGGGTTGGGTTGCCATCGTCGTCGCCATTGTCGGCATCGGCGAGCCGGTGTTTCGCCTGCGCGAGCGCGGCCAGCCACCCTCGACCGGCGGAACGGTCTAACAAGGATACAAAGATAGGAGTTTCACACCATGCAAGTTATCCTGCTTGAGCGCATTGGGCGCCTCGGTCAAATGGGCGACGTGGTCACCGTCAAGGACGGCTTCGCGCGCAACTTTCTCCTGCCGCAGGGCAAGGCTCTCCGCGCCACCGAGGCCAATCGCAAGCGCTTCGAACGCGAGAGAGCTCAACTCGAGGCGCGCGATCTCGAGCTCAAGACCGAGGCCAAGGCCGTGTCCGGCAAGCTCGACGGTCAGAGCTTCATCGTCATCCGCCAAGCCGGCGACACGGGTCAGCTTTATGGCTCGGTCTCGACCCGCGACATCGCCGCTGCCGTCACCGAGGGCGGCTTCTCTATCGAGCGGCA
>DATJZL010000035.1:0-5770 GCA_035499115.1 Methyloceanibacter sp.
GCCGGATTGACCGGACCCGAGGGCTCCATAACGGCTCCTTGAACCCGTCCCGCTTTGGGGCGGTCCAAACCACGCGCCTCGTCTCACCGACGAGACCAACCTGCGCACTCTAACTTATGGGTCTTGCGCAATCCAACTGGCAAAAGGCTGCGGGCGGCGAGCTCATCGTTCCTTTAACCGCGGATCGAGCGCGTCGCGCAAGGCGTCGCCCAGAACGTTGACCGAGACGAGCAGCACGATCAGAACCAGCCCAGGAATCACGGTGACCCACCAGGCGCCGGCGAAGATGAGGTCGTAGCCCGAGCGGATGAGAGTGCCGAGGGAAGGTTTGGTCACCGGCATGCCGAGGCCGAGAAAGGAAAGCGCGGCCTCGGCCATGACGGCGCCGGCAACCTGCGTGGTCGCGATCACGATCAGTGGCGAGAGGATATTGGGCAGGATGTGACGCCAGACGATGCCGAAGCCGCTCCCGCCTAACGCCCTCCCTGCACGCACATAATCCTTGGTCGCCTCGACTTGCGTCGATGCGCGCGCCGTGCGGGCGAAATAGGGCCATTCGGCAAGGCCAATGACGACCACCAGAAGCGGCACGGCGTAGCGACTTAAGGCATCACCGCCGAGGCCGGCGCGGAACAGAGCGAGCGCGATGATTGCCATCATCAGCGTCGACAGTGAGAGCTGGATGTCGGCAAACCGGGTCACTAGGCTGTCGATGCCGCCGCCTCGGTAGCCGGCGAGCAGCCCGAGCGGAACGCCGATGGCAGCCTGGATGGCGACGGCGAGCACGCCGACGGTGAGCGAGATGCGCGTGCCATAGAGGATCGCGCTCAGGAGGTCGCGCCCTTGCGCGTCGGTGCCGAGAAGGAAGCGCGGATCGCTCCCCTCGCGCCACCAGGGCGGAAGCTCGGCATCGAGCACATCGAGGCTCGAAAGATCGAACGGATTATACGGGGCGATGAGGGGCGCCAGCGCCGCGGCAAGCGCGATTGCCCCGAGCAGGATCGCGGCAAGGCACGCGGGGGGATTCTCGACAGCAAAGCCGAGCACTCCGCGCGCGGCGTATGGAGCGGCCTCACCCCTCATCGCGTACCCTCGAGGCTGATGCGGGGATCGAGCATGAGGCTCGCGATGTCGACCAGCGTGTTGACGAGGACGAACAGGAATCCGACGGCGACAAGATAGGTGGTGATGAGGGGGATGTCGGAGCGTGTCACGGCTTCGAGAAAGAGGAAGCCCATGCCCGGCCATTGGAACACCGTCTCGGTGAGCAACGTATAGGCGACGAGCGTTCCGACCTGAAGGCCGCCCACCGCGACGAGGGGGATCAGCGCGTTGCGGAGCGCATGGCCGAGCCATACGCGAAGCGGCCGCGCGCCCTTGGCGCGGGCGGTGCGCACATAATCGTGGCCGAGCTCATCAAGCATGGCGCTGCGGACCAGCCTGATGAAGAGCGGCAACATGATCGAGGACAGCGTAAGCGCGGGCAGAATGAGATGCTTGAGCCCGTCGAGCGTGAGGAAACCAGTCTCCCAAAACCCCAGTTGCACCGTTTGACCCCGGCCGAAGGCAGGGAGCCAGCCGAGCCACACCGAGAAGATGGTGATGAGGAAGATGCCGGTGAGAAAGACGGGGACCGAGATGCCGAGCACGCTCAGCCCCAAGATCAATCTCGCGCCGATCGCGCGCGGGCGAACCGCGCAATAGATCCCGGCGGGAAGCGATAGGAGGAGCACGATCAGGCTTGCACCGAGCACGAGCTCGAAGCTCGCCGGAAACTTGGCAAGAATGACGTGGAGCGTGGGACGCTTATAGATCAGCGAGGTGCCGAGATCGCCATGAACGGCGCCGCCGAGATAGCTCGCAAGTTGCACGGGCCAGGGCCGGTCGAGACCAAGCTCGTGGCGAAGCGTCTCGCGCTCAGCTTCCGGCACGGTCTCGCCGACAATCTCGCGCAACGGATCGCCGAGAGCAGAGCGCACGGCAAAGGCGATGATCAAGATCGCCAGCATGACGAGCAGGGCCTGGGCGAGGCGGCGCGCAATGAAGGCAAGCGCCGCGGCAACCGCGCCAGTGGAGCTCATGCCAGGGTGATGAGAGTAGGGCAGCGCTGCGACGGCGACGATTGACGCCTATCATGGTGGTGGAATGCGGCAATCATGGCGCAGGCTCCGCTCTGGTACGGCCAGCATAGCGCAAATTCGCCGGTGGAGTGACGCGAAGGGCGGACGCGAGCGCGAGCCCGGCCGCTTGCTCTAAGGCTTGCAGATTCGCTCGGCCTGATGCGGGATAAAGTCGAACGCGGCCGTCAGGTCCTTCGAGTTCTCGTCGCGCTCACCCAAAGGATCGAGCCCGAAACGGGTCTCGATCAGCTTCAGAATGGCGGTCGTATCATAGACCGTGTGGTCGATGAAACCCTTCTTGGCGAAGGGCGAGATGATGACCGTGGGAACGCGCAGACCGGGCCCCCAGCGGTCGATGACCGGCGGAGGCACGTGGTCCCAGTAGCCCCCATTCTCGTCGAAAGTTACGATCACCACCGTGTTCGACCAGATCGGGCTTTGCTCGATAAGGTGCAGCACTTGCCCAAGATGCTCATCGCCCTCGAGCACGTTGGCATAACCGGGATGCTCGTTGAGCTCGCCAATGGGCTTGTAGAAAGCGACCGGGGGAAGGGTCCCGTTGACTACCTGCCAAACGAAATCCCTCGCGTCTTTGAGGTGACGGCTACGCCCCTCGGTGTTCGCGGCGTATTTCTTGAAATAAGCAAAGGGCTGGTGGTGGGTTTGAAAATTCTTGTCCGGGTGATTGGCGATAGCGTCATCCCATCCACCGGCGTACCAAGCCCAGTCGATTCCCTTGTCGCTCAGCTCGTCGCCAATCGTCGTCATATCTTGCAACGGCAGCGTCGGCTCATTGAGGTGCGGCGGGTCGAACGGCTGAAGCGTGTTGACCGCATAGCCGTCATTGGTCACCTTGTCGGGCTTCTTAAGCTGCGCGACGAGGTCAAGCTTGTTATCGAAAGCTTCGTCAGGGTCGGCTTTGAGGCCGTTTGGTCCGCTTGGTGCGTCCTCATAACGAGGCGTGCAGGCGCAGACCATCCAAAAATGGTTCAGGAACGATCCGCCGAAGGCAGCATGAAAGAAATGGTCGGCGAGCGTGTACCGCCGCGCATAGTCCCAAAGCTTGGTGCGGCTCCCGTCGTAGAATCCCATAGCGAGGCCGCCGGCATCGGAGTAGGCAGCGAACTTATCCATGAGTCCGCCGTCGATCTGCGCTCTTTGATAGAAGAAGCGATGGATCAAGTCGCGCGTAGGCGCGCCAATCGGAACGTAAGCGTCGATGCTGAAGGGCTGGTTCGGCAGCCGCTCCGGAAAGCGAGGGTCGATGGGTGAGTCGCCCTTTCCCTCATGGATGGGCGGCAGGAAATCATAGGGCGAGCCGTCCGGCCTCACTTGATTTTTGGTTGCGCCTGCCGCGGCAAGACCATCGGCGTTCGGGAAAAACCCGAACAGATTGTCGAAGCTGTGATTCTCGAGATAGATGACGATGATGTGCTCGACATCGCATAATTGTGCGGCGGTGGTGGGAGTCGAACCGACACTCGTTCCGGCAAGGAGCAGCCCCGCCCCGAACGCTACCCTGCGAAACATCTGTCCTCCCCCAAGGATCGTACAACTTGTGCTGCGGGTAAGCTTCAGTAAGCCGCATCCAAATGACGGTTCAATGAAGTTCAGTCGTGACCGGGCGGCACCGCGCTGAGCTTATCGTTTCGGCCGGGAGAGACCATACGCAACGCTCGCGGCAATGGCGGCCTGCCAAGGGACGAACAGCAGCACGACCAAATCCGCCAAGGCCGCGGGATAAAGCAGAAGGCCGAACACTGTGCCCATGACGACGGTCAGGCCCCAGGCCTGCGGGCGCCTGACGGCTTCACCGGGGACGCCAGCGCCAAAGGCGGTGAGGCCCGCGCCGACCGCTCCTCCGAACAGCCCGCCCAAGATCCATCCAATCGTCTCCCGATTTGCCTTGGCGCCTTGCACCGTGCCGAACAGCTCGGACCCGACCACCGCTTGCATCACGTCGTTCGCCGTGTTGACCGCCGCGAGCCAGCCCATCAGCGTCAGCGCCATTGCGAGGAGGCATTTGCCGGGATCGCGCTTGGCCCACAGCCAGAGCAGGACCGCCATTCCGGCCCCAAAAGCGATCCCGGCGTGGAGCGGAATTCGTTCGGCGTTGATCAGGACGTCGGGGTCTTCCAGCCGGAGATCGGGCAACGGGGACGGCAGACTCGAGATCAGCCCGGTCACGACGCCAACACCCGCAGCGATCGCGACGGCGCGAGGCCTTGGCGGCGGCCTCGGTAAGATATCCACCCTAAGGACGTCCCACTTCATGGCCGATAGCGGGCAAATCCGAACGTGCTTCCGCCCCCCGGAGAGCCGCTGACGGGTGCCGTCAGCTACTCGCCACTATAGCTCGGCCGGTGAAGTCTGACCAATGCGCTGATGTGCGAGTTGAGCCCTCGGCCTGATCGGCCGCGGCAGGGCTAGCTCTTGCCCTGCTCGGCCACGGATTTGAGCTGAGCGAGGCCCTTCTCGATGTCGCCGCTCAGCATCTTGTCGCCGTTCATCACCAGGCAGAATGCCTTCTGCACGAAGGTCCGATGGCCGGTCATGGCCCAGCTGACGTCCGTCTTGTTGCCATTCGGCTTGAAGCCGAACTCTGAGCCGATCGACCCCTCGAAGGGCTTGGTGAAGTCGACCTCGATCTTGATGGCGTCGTTCGGGTGACTTTCGACGATGGTCATCTTGCCCTCGCCGACCTTGTCGTTGCCCGACCAGCTCATTGCCGCGTCCTTCCCCGCATCGGGGCCGGCGAAGGTCACCTTCGCATCCGGATCGAGCTTCGCCCAGGGAGACCACGCGTCCCATTTATGCAGATCGTTCACCTGCGTGAATACGACGTCGGCAGGTGCCGCCATGGTCGTCGTCCGCTCGACACGGAACTCCGAAGGTTGAGCCGCAACGACGACGAGAAACGCGGCGATGATCAGCACAAGCGCGATGAGGATATCCTTCAGCATCGGAGCGGAGGTCCTCCACGGGATGTCGCGAGCTTTCATTCTAGTTGATCACCAGATCACCGAGATAGGGCATGTCGATGACATTGACTACGGCGCCGATGTCGACGTTCTTGCGCGACGCCCAGGAGAGATGCTGCCAATGCAGCGGAACGAGCGCCGCGTCGTCGTAGAGGATGCGCTCGATTTTCTTCAGCACCTCGGCGCGGACGTCTTTGTCGGTCATGGTCTGGGTCGAGAGCGTGAGCCGATCGACCTCGGGATTGGAATAGTTGCCGGCATTGTATTGGCCGTAGCCCGTGGTCTTGTTAGGCGTCATGGCCAGGAACTCATAGAAATTCGCCGAGTCCTCGGTATCAGACTGCCAGCCGATCATCATGATATCGGCGGAGCGCTCGTCGAAGCGCTGCCAGTATTGCGCTTTGGGCATGGTCTGAAGATCGACCTTGATGTTGATCTTGGCGAGCATGGCGGCAACGGCCTCGGCGATGCGCGCATCCTCGATATAGCGATTGTTAGGGGCCATCATGGTCGCCGAGAAGCCGTTCTCGTAGCCCGCCTCCTTCATCAGCGCTTTCGCCTTGTCGAGGTCGTAGCGCGGAGCGAGAGCGGGGTCATAGCCGGCAAAGCTCGGAGGGCTCAGCTCGCCCGCGGCCGTCGCGAAGCCGCGCATGATCTTCTCGGCAATCC
>DATJZL010000036.1:0-3963 GCA_035499115.1 Methyloceanibacter sp.
ACGACAAGGAGTGGTCCGTCGTGCCTGATCTTCCCAGCGGCAATGCGGCGATCGGTCAGTCGGGGGGGCCGACCGCCGTCATCAATCAGTCACTCGCCGGCGTGATCGAGGGCCTCAAGGCAGGTCTCGCCGCTTCGGGCCAGGTCAAGCGCATTTTCGGCATGCGGCACGGCGTGCGCGGGCTAGTGAAAACTGGCGGCGATGGGCTCGTCGATCTCACCGGCATCGACAAGGCGAAGCTTGAAGCGATCGCCCGGACGCCGTCGGCCGCGCTCGGCTCGACCCGCGACAAGCCCGACGAGGCCTATTGCGACAAGATCCTGGCCGGCGCGCGCGCTGCCGACATCCGCTATTTCTTCTATATCGGCGGCAACGATTCGGCCGACACCTGCCGCATCGTGAGCGAGAAGGCCAAAGAAGCCGGGTACGAGCTCAACTGCTTCCACGTGCCGAAGACGATCGACAACGATCTGCTCGAGAACGATCACACCCCGGGCTTCCCGTCCGCCGCGCGCTACGTGGCGCTGGCGATCGCCGGCGACGCGCTCGACAATGCGAGCCTCGGCGGCATCAAGATCAACGTCATCATGGGGCGGAACGCGGGCTTCCTCACCGCGGCGGCTTCGCTCGCGCGCCAGGCGGCAGCGAACGGCGCTTTGCCGGCGGACCGGCCGGCGCCCCATCTCATCTACCTGCCGGAGGTGCCGTTCTCGACCGATACCTTCCTCGCCGATGTCGAGGCCGTGTACGCCAAGCTGGGGCGCTGCCAGATCGCCGTCAGCGAAGGCATCCGCGACGAGACGGGCGCGGAGATCGCACCCGAGCTGATGCGCTCGGGCGAGGTGGACGCCCACGGCAATGTGCAGCTCTCAGGCTCGGGTGCGCTCGGCGACGGCCTCGCCGACTTGGTCAAGACGGGGTTGACCCCTAAAGGTGGCAAGGCCCCGCGCGTGCGCGCCGACACGTTCGGCTATATCCAGCGCTGCTGGCCCGAGCCCTCTCCCATCGACGCAATCGAGGCGCGCGCGGTCGGCCGCTATGCGGCTGAGCTTGCCGCACGCGGCGACAGAAGCGCCTCGGTGATCATCGTCAGGACTTCCAACGCCGCCGACGCCTATCGCAGCGACTGCGCCCGCGCCGACCTCAAGGCGGTGGCGCGCCGCACCCGCCATGTTCCCGCCGAGTTCATCTCAGGCTCGAACGACGTGACCGCCGCTTTCGAGGCCTATTGCCGTCCGCTCGTCGGCGATCTGCCCAAGCTCGCGTGGCTCTAGCCCTCGACCAGCTCCTGGACGTAGGTCGGCAGCGCGAAGGCGGCGACGTGGACGTCGGGCCGCCAGTAGCGCGTCGGGAAGGCGCCAGCCTCCTCGTAGCGCTTGGTGATTCTCCGCTTCTTATGGCGCCTCAGCTTCTTATTGTCGGTGGCCCAGCCATAGGACATCGGCCCGCCGAAATAGCTTGGGGTATTGGCGAGGTAGGCGGATGCATCGCCGAACAGCTCGCGGAAGAAGCCGACGCTCTGCTTGAGCTCCGAGGCCTGAAGGAAGGGAAGGCCATTCTGCGTCACGAGCAGGCCGCCCGGAGCGAGGCAGCGCCGGCAATTCGCATAGAACTCGCGCGTGAACAGCACGGCGCCGGGCCCGACCGGATCGGTCGAATCGATCATGATGACGTCGAAGCGGTCCTCGGTCTCGGCCACGAATCTGGTGCCGTCGGCAATAACGATCCGGGTGCGTGGGTTGTCATAGGCTCCGGCCGACACCTCGGGGAAGTGCTGGCGGCAGAGGTCGATCACGCCGCGGTCGATCTCGCACAGCGTGACCTCTTTGAGCTCCGGATGTCTCAGGCACTCCCTGAGCACGCCGCCGTCGCCGCCGCCCACGATCAAGGCTTTGCGCGCCTTGCCGTGAGCGAACAGCGGAACGTGCGACATCATCTCGTGGTAGATGAACTCGTCCTTCGTCGTGAGCTGCACGATCTGGTCGAGCATCATCACGCGCCCGAAATCGGCGTTTTCGAAGATGATCAGCCGTTGGTGCTCGGTCTCGCTGTCGAAGAGGACACGGTCCGCCGTCAGACGGACACGGAAGCCACGGTGGAGCGTCTCTTCGACCCAGCGGTCTTCGACCTTACGGTCCATCGGTTCATGTCCTTCCCACGCAGATGCTCCTTGACCAATACCTTCCCGGGGGAGAACGCCTCCTTGAGCACGTCGATAGACGCCCGCGGATTGGTCGCCCCGCACATGAAGACGTCGAGCGCGGCGTAGCCGTACTCGGGCCAGCTATGGATCGAGATGTGCGATTCAGCGAGAACCGCGACACCCGACACACCCCCGTTTGGGGTGAAATGGTGAAGGTGGATATGCAGCAGCGTGGCGCCGGCGACCTCGATGCAACGTCGAAGCGTTTGCTCGATGTGCTCTAGGTCGTCGAGCCGCTCTGCCCGAACGAGATCGATAATGAGATGAGTGCCCGCATAACGGACCCCATCTCGCTCGCAGAAAAAGTCCTTGCGTTCCTCTGGGAGAGAGGCGCACCGGGAATGCTTTTCTTCCGTTTGGGCGGTGCTTGAACCATGATCCAAGTCCATCCCCAATTGGAAGAGGGCGTCACTGGACATGGCGTCCTCCCTCCAACCAGCAGATGTTCAAGTTAAACGAGGCGCTATTTACACCCGCGTTCACGCGATGCAAGAGGTTTTTGACCTCATGAGGCAGAATGACCACGAAAAAGTTTCCAGGACCCTTCTCGCGGGACGTGCGCGGTGTCGCGCGCGCGACCGAGCAGCTCGCGTGAAGCACTGGAGGAGGATCGGGAGGCTGAGGTGAGCGCGAGCGACGAGAACGGCATCACGATCGTCGAGGCGCCTTTCGGCTCGGAGGTCTACCGGCAATCGCTCGTGCTGCGTGAGGCGGTGTTGCGGACTCCGCTCGGCCTGCACTTGACCCCAGAGGAGCTCGCCGACGATGCGCTCCGTCGACACTTCTGCGCGCTCTCCCACGGGGCCGTGGTGGGCTCGGTCTCGCTCAAGCCGCTCGATAAGGAGAGCCTTCAGCTCCGCCAGATGGCGGTCGCCGAAGACCGGCGGCGGGAGAGGATCGGCGCCGAACTTCTCGAGCAGGCGGAGGGATTTGCGCGGGGCGAAGGCTTCAAGCGGATCGTGCTGAATGCGAGGCTCGGAGCCGAGGGCTTCTATGCCCGGTTCGGCTACCAGGCCTCAGGAGAGCCGTTCGACGAGAACACCATTCCCCATGTCAGGATGA
Source organism: Methyloceanibacter sp. (assembly GCA_035499115.1). GTDB lineage: Bacteria > Pseudomonadota > Alphaproteobacteria > Rhizobiales > Methyloligellaceae > Methyloceanibacter. The sequence continues at coordinate 3,266 of DATJZL010000036.1, forward strand.
GCAAGGACTTGGCTTAAGCTCGATAAGGCGGCGGAGAAGGAGACAGACGAGATGAGCCTCAAGGTTGGAGACAAGGCGCCCGACTTCACCCTACCGTCAGACGGCGGCGGGAAGGTCTCCTTGAAGGCGCTCAAGGGCAAAGCGGTCGTGCTGTATTTCTACCCCAAGGACGACACTTCGGGCTGCACGGCTGAAGCTTGCGCCTTCCGCGATGCTTTGCCCGACTTCTCCAACGCGAAGGCAGCCGTCATCGGCATCTCGCGCGATTCGGTCGCAAGTCATGACAAATTCAAGACGAAGTATGAGCTTCCCTTCCCGCTTGCCTCCGATGCTGACGGCAAAGTGTGCGAGGCTTATGGCACGTGGGTGGAGAAGAGCATGTATGGTCGCAAATATATGGGAATCGAGCGCGCCACCTTTCTCATCGATGGCAAGGCCGTGATTCGCCACATCTGGCGCAAGGTGAAGGTGCCCGGCCATGCGAACGAGGTGTTGGAGGCTGCGGCTGCGCTCGATTAGCGCAAGTGAGGGAGGGCGAGATGCGAGCGGTTGTTGCGATGGTCATGTTGCTTGCGGGTCTCGCCGTGGCGCCGCTCGCGCTGGCCCAAGGAGAGACCTACGTGCCCGCGCTTGGCGACATCATGAGCACGATCCAGTCGCGCCACATCAAGCTTTGGTTCGCGGGCAGGCTCAAGAAT
>DATJZL010000037.1:0-3894 GCA_035499115.1 Methyloceanibacter sp.
CTCTGTCCGCAATCAGTGCGGCTGCGGTGTTGCGGCAACCGCTGTTCAGGCTGCTGAATCTGTCCCCGGCGGCGTTGGAACCCCGCCAGCGGCTCCCATCCAGAGCTTCGGTGCAAGCCCCGGCATGCCAGGCGCCAGCGCGTCCCAGCCGGGCTATGGAGCACAGCCAGGCGCACCGGGCTCGTCGACCTACGAACCGAATGCGGCGTTGCCTTCGCTTGGCAACCAAGGCTCGGCCGTTGCACCCGAGCCGGGGACGTCGGCTTCCGGAATCAACACGCCGAACTCGAGCAGCGGACCGGGTACCAGCAGCGGGGCTCTAGCCACGCCAAACCCGAGCAGCGGAGGCTAAAGCGCACGATTCGCCGCATGGTCGATAAGACTGGCGAAGGCCCTGGCACCGTCCCGAGCCTTTCCTCAACGGTCACGCGCTGCCAAACCGCCGCACGGGTCTTCTATTGGGAACCGTACCTCCTAGCTCTCGTTGTGAGGCACTCAACGACGACCAGGAGATCACTTATGAAATCGATCATTCCCATCCTCGCGCTCGGCGCCCTCTTCGCGGCGAGCGGCGCGGCAGCAAAATCCGCGGACCACAACATCATCCTGTCTCCTCCTCCCGTGGTGACGGCGACGCCGATGCCAACGGTCAATTCGGGCGCGCTCAGCGTGCTGCCGCAGCAGATGATCGGGGCCCCGACCGTTAATCAGGGGGCGCTTGAAACCCTGCCCCAGCAGACGACCGGCACCCCTATTGGCAGTGCGGGCACGATCAGCCCGGTTTCGCCTAATACCGTCGATACGCAGCAGAGTTTCGGGGCGCTTCCCGGAGAGCCGGGATCGGCCACTTACGATCCGAACGCGGCGCTCCCCTCGCTCGGCAACGAGGGCTCGGCGCTGGCGCCGGACGCCGGCACCTCCGCGGCTGGCTTCAACACGCCAAGCGTGAGCTCCGGCACCAACATCAACACGGGCAGTGGCGGTTAATCGCGCTGGTCGCCCCGATCGAATGATCCGACGGCTCTTGAGCCGGCGGGTCATTCGACCCTAGGCTCGACCATGGACTGGAGCGACGAAGGCATCTTCCTATCCGCCAAGCCGCTCGGCGAGGCAAACATGGTCGCTGAGGTTCTGACCCTTGGCCATGGGCGCCATCTCGGGCTTGTGCGGGGAGGGCGCTCGCGCCGCATGCGCCCCCTGCTTCAGCCCGGCAATCTCATCCGCGTCACCTGGCGCGCGCGGCTCGCGGAACATCTCGGCGGCTTCAATGTCGAGCTGATGGAGGCGCATGCGGCACGCGTGCTCGACGACGCGCGGGCGCTCTCCGCCATCTCCACGCTCGCGGGTCATGCGCGGCTGCTTCCGGAGCGCGACCCGCATCAGGCTCTCTATGCCGCGGCGCTCGGCGTGCTCCGCTCGCTCGACCACGCCGAGCTCTGGCCCGCGCTCCTCGTGCGCTGGGAGCTCCAACTCCTGGGCGATCTCGGCTTCGGTCTCGACCTGACCGAATGTGCCGCGACCGGCGCCGATGCCCACCTCGCCTATGTCTCGCCCCGCTCTGGCCGTGCCGTGTCGCGCGACGCCGGCAAGCCTTATTGCAGCAAGCTGCTCAAGCTGCCGCCATTTCTTCTAGACGACGCATCGGCGGCGAGCGATGCGGATATCCTCTCAGGATTGGCGTTGACCGGGTATTTCCTCGAACGCGACGTGCTCGCTCCGCACGGCCTTGCCATGCCGCAAGCGCGCGAGCGCCTCGTCTCGCTGCTCACGCGCCGCAATGAGGCTGCTCGTTCCGCCTAGACGCTGCGATATCGTGGCAACCTTGGCCGAGGATGGTTCGCATGGGATCAATCAGGACCGCGCTTCTATCTACGCTCGGATTTGCGGCGGCGTCCCAGCTGGTGGGCCCGACGAGCGCACAGCAATTCGAGGTGCCGGCAAGCGCCAAGGCGGCCATCATCGCCGAGACCAACGCCTATCGGCAGACGAAGGGGCTTGCGCCGTTACGCGAGAACGCGAGCGCGAGCGAAGAGGCGCAAAGCTACGCCGATTATCTCGCCAAGACGGCGCGGCAAGGTCACAGCGCCGATGGGCAGAGTCCATTCCAGCGCCTGCGGGCGAGCGGCGCCAAGTTCTGCAAGTTTCGCGGTGAGAACTGGCACGAGTCGTGGACGCGGCCCGAGCGTGTGTCGCCGGAGGCTGCCATCAATGCCGCCATGACCTTTTGGAAGCATTCGCCCGGACATGAGCGCGCGCTGCGCTCGGCATCGACCGAGATCGGCGTCGGCATGGCCGGTTGGCGGCATGGCAACCAATGGTACTATCAGGAGATCCAGGTCTTCATTGATACCTCCTGCCTGAAGCCCGTGCAGACCGCATCGAACGACGGCGAGAGCGACGCAGACCGGACACCGCCACTTCCCGACCGGAAGCCCGGGCCGCCGCTTCCCGACCGCAATCCTTCCCGCCCTTGAGTGAAAGCGCTTGATGCGCTAAGCGCGGCTCATGGGAAAGCGCATAACCCCCCCGTCTGATTCGCAAGGGCCGATCGAGCCCGTCGACCTGCGCGAGGCGCTCGAGCAGCGCTACCTCGCTTACGCGCTCTCGACCATCATGCACCGCGCTCTGCCGGACGTCCGCGACGGGCTCAAGCCTGTGCACCGCCGGCTGCTCTACGCCATGCAGCAGCTCAGGCTCGCGCCGAACGGCGAGTTCAGGAAATGCGCCAAGATCGTCGGCGACACGATGGGCAATTTCCATCCCCACGGAAACCAGGCGATCTATGACGCGCTCGCGCGTCTCGCCCAGGATTTCACCGTCCGCTATCCGCTCGTCGACGGGCAGGGCAATTTCGGCAATATCGACGGCGATAACCCTGCCGCCGAGCGCTACACCGAGGCACGTCTGACCGAGGTCGCGGCCCACCTCCTCGACGGCATCGACGAGGACACCGTCGATTTTCGCCCCAACTACGATGGACGTGAGCAGGAGCCTTCGGTGCTGCCTGCCAATTTCCCCAACCTGCTCGCCAACGGCGCCTCAGGCATCGCCGTCGGCATGGCGACCAATATCCCGCCGCATAACGCCGGCGAGTTGTGCGACGCGGCTCTGCATCTCATCAAATTCCCCAACGCCACCGCCGACAAGCTGGTCGAGCTGGTCCCCGGACCCGATCTTCCAACCGGCGGTATCATCGTCGAGCCGCGTGAGCAGATCGTACACGCCTACAAAACCGGCCGCGGGAGCTTTCGCCTGCGCGCGCGCTGGACCCAAGAGGACACTGGACGGGGCACCTACCAGATCGTCGTCACCGAGATTCCCTATCAGATCCCGAAAGCGCGCCTCGTCGCTCGCATCGCCGAGCTGCTGCAAGCGAAGAAGCTGCCGCTGCTTGCCGACGTGCGCGATGAGTCGACGGAGGAAGTAAGGCTCGTGCTCGAGCCCAAGAGCCGCACCGTCGATCCGACGCTCCTCATGGAATCGCTGTTCAAGCTGACCGAGCTCGAGACTCGCGTGCCGCTGAACATGAATGTGCTGAGCCGCGGCCAGGTGCCGAACGTGCTGGGCTTAAGGCAAGTCTTGCGCGAGTGGCTCGATCACCGCCAGGTGGTGCTCGTCCGCCGCTCGAACTTCCGCCTCGCCAAGATCGACCATCGGCTCGAGGTACTCGACGGCTATCTCATCGTCTATCTCAACATCGACAAGGTCATCAAAATCATCCGTGAGAAGGATGAGCCTAAGCCCGCCCTGATGAAGGCGTTCAAGCTGACCGACGTGCAGGCCGAAGCCATCCTCAACATGCGGCTCCGCTCGCTGCGCAAACTCGAGGAGATGGAGATCAAGCGCGAGCATGAGAGCCTGACCAAGGAGCGCAAGGAGCTGAAGGCTCTGCTT
>DATJZL010000038.1:0-8317 GCA_035499115.1 Methyloceanibacter sp.
ATGCTGTCAGCGAGTGGAAACATCGACGGATCCCGCTATCTCATCGCCCAAGACGGCATGACGCTCGATCTATGAGCGGTGACGCGGGGGAGGTGCGTGCCGCCGAGCTTGAGCGAATGCTTGCCGCCATTCGCTCGTGCCGGAAATGCGTCGACGACCCGCAAGGCCAGCCGCTCGCGCACGCGCCGCGGCCTGTGCTGCGCGCGAGCACCACGGCGCGGCTTGCCATTTGCAGCCAGGCGCCCGGCACTCTGGTGCATGCCTCGGGCACCCCCTTTACCGACCGCTCGGGCGACCGCTTGCGCGATTGGCTCGCGGTGACGCCACAAGAATTCTACGACGAGAGCCGCGTTGCGATCGTCCCCATGGGGTTCTGCTTTCCTGGGCAGGACGCGAAGGGCGCCGATCTCCCGCCGCGACGCGAATGCGCGCCGCTCTGGCACGAGAAGCTGTTCGCGATGCTGCCGCAGATCGAGCTTGTGCTCGCGGTCGGAAGCTATGCGCAATCGTGGCATCTCGGCCAGGATATGGGCGCCTCACTCACCGACACGATGGGGGACTGGCGCGCTCATCTCAGGAGCAAGCGACGACCGCGCGTTCTGCCTTTGCCGCATCCGTCTTGGCGCAACAACGCTTGGCTCAAGGACAATCCCTGGTTCGAGCAAGAGCTTCTGCCGGTGCTGCGCCGCGAGGTGCGGAAGCTCCTCAAAAATTAGCGCTTGCGGAGAAGGATGAAATAATCTACTAATCAGATAGACATTAAGGGTATAGAAAAGGGTTCCTGATCTTGCTAGAGTCGCGCAAAAATATCATCAGGTCAGCCATGCTGGATCGTATGGATCGCAAAATCCTCGACATTTTGCAGAAGGACTGCACCTTGCCCGTCGCCGAGATCGGCAAGCAAATTGGGCTCTCCACCACGCCCTGCTGGCGCCGCATCCAGAAGCTCGAGGAGCAGGGGGTCATCCAGCGCCGCGTGGCGGTGCTCGATGCGAAGAAGGTCAATGTCGGGGTGACGGTGTTCGTCTCCATCACCACCAGCCATCACACCCAGGACTGGCTCGATCGCTTTCATGAGGCGCTCAACGACTTTCCCGAGGTGGTCGAGTTCTATCGCATGAGCGGGCAGGTGGATTATCTCTTGCGCGTGGTGGTGCCGGACATCGAGCGCTACGACGCGTTTTACAAGAAGCTCATTTCCAGGATCGAGCTGTCCGACGTGAGCTCGGCTTTCGCCATGGAGCAAATCAAATACACCACCGCGCTCCCCCTCGACTACGCCGCCGAAGACAAACGAGCCTAGCCGCGCTTGGTCCGCTCAAGCCGGGCGATGAGGCTCGACGTATCCCAGCGCCGCCCGCCCATCTCTTGCACCTCGGCGTAGAACTGATCGACCAGCGCGGTGACGGGTAGGCTCGCGCCGTTCGCCCGTGCCTCGTCGAAGCAAATCGCGAAATCCTTGCGTACCCAATCGACGGCGAAGCCGAAATCGAATTTGCCGTCCACCATGCTGCGCCAGCGATTGTCCATCTGCCAGGACTGGGCCGCGCCTTTGGCGATCGTGTCGATCACCTTCTCGATGTCGAGGCCGGCGCGCATGCCGAAATGAAGCGCTTCGGCGAGACCTTCGATCAGGCCAGCGATGCAGATCTGGTTGACCATCTTGGTGAGCTGGCCAGAGCCCGACGGGCCGATCAGATTGACCACCCGCGCATAGGCCTCGATCACGGGCGCGGCTTTACGGAAATCTCCTTCATCGCCGCCCACCATCACCGTCAGCGTGCCGTTCTCGGCGCCGGACTGGCCGCCCGACACCGGCGCATCGAGGGCACTTGCGCCACGCGCCTTTGCCGCAGCTTGGAGCTCGCGCGCGATCGTGGCCGAGGCCGTGGTGTGATCGACATAGACCACACCAGGCCCGAGCGATGAGAACGCGCCGTTCGGCCCAAGCGTTACCTCGCGGAGGTCGTCATCGTTGCCGACGCACGTGAAAACGAACTCGGCGTCTTCCGCCGCCGCGGACGGTGTGGCCGCGAGCCGTCCGCCGAAACGCGCGACCCAGTCTTCGGCCTTCTTCGGCGTGCGGTTGAACACGGTGATGTCGTGGCCGCCGCGTGTCTTCAAGTGCCCGGCCATGGGAAAGCCCATCACGCCGAGCCCGATAAAGGCGACTTTGCTCATGGGTGCGATCTGACCGCCTCGGTCATTCCGGCGCAAGCCGGAATCCAGCCCGGCATATACGAAGAGTCGGCTTACGCCGGTATGACGAGGCTAAGCGATCGGCGCGTCCGGGAAGGCGAGCTGCTCGCGCGCGCGCCACTCATTGGTGACGTAATTGATGATGAGCGACGTGCGCACGCCCTCGATCGGGCGCTTCTCGAAGCCGTGATAGGTATTGTTCGACGGCACGAACACCATGGCCGCGTTCGAGACGAAAACCGAGCGGCCGACTTGCTTCTTGTTGACGTCGTAGATGTCGGTGCCGAGATCGGCATGACTCGGGTCCTTGGACAGATAGAGCAGCATGGTGAACACCTTCACCCCGAGATCGGTGTGCGGCTCGAGCCAAAAACCGTCGATGTCCTGGGCGAACTCGATGCGAAGATAAGAGCCCTTGAGATTGGTGCCGAACGCCTTTTCGACATGGCTGGTCACGCGCTTGTCCTGGAAGGCGTCGGCGACCGCCTCGCAAACGGGAAAGAGCTTGCGGTTCTCGGCGTCGAAATATTTGCGGGTGTTGTTGTGCAGCTCGCGTTTGCCGGAGACGCCGTCGAGCGAAGGCGGCTCGAAGGGGAGCGCCAAGATGTCGTCGACCACGTCGTCGGGAAAGCAGTGCACGAGCGACCAATTGGTATAGGGCCGCTCCGACCGTTTGGCGGTGTCGACGCTCCTTACGAAGCTCTGCACGACATCCGACGCCGTGCTTCCATGACCGACCGCACGCTTGACCGCGACGCTTTCCCTCATGTTCCCCGTCCACTTCCTAGGAATGGTGCAATCTTGCTGGCCATCCAGCGCCCAGGCGGCCCCATCTTAAGGCTCAATACCACCCGTGGCGACTCCGCGCAAATGCCCGGGGTTTCGGCCTTTTCCCACCGGGATCAGACCTATTCTCAGCCGCCTATTGGCACCTTGACTCAGCGCAAGGACGCCTCAGTTGACGTTCGTCCAGCGAAAATGCCCGGCCGGCAGATCCCGGAACTGCTCCTCGATGGTGAGCTCGGGCGACCGTAAGCATTTGGCGAGAAGCTCGAGGAGGGAGGCGTGCAACTCCCGCTCATCCTCAAGCTGAGGCGCGTTGGCGGCGAGAAACGACAGGATTTCCCCGTAATCAGGCATTGGGACCCCCGTGCTTTCCCCAGCTCAAGCGAGGGTGGCCAAGCGGTGTGTCAAAACTTAGGCCTCACGGCCACAAGGCCTAAGACGGCTCATGCGCCGAGGCGATAGCGGCCGATCAGGCGCAGCGGCGAGCGGCCGCCGCAATCGCCGAACAGCGACAGGCCGTCGACAGTCACTCCCGAGGCACAGATCTCCTCGAGCACAGGCCACAGCGCCTGCGTCACCCGCTCGAGATGCGTCTTGTCGAGCGGCCCGGTAAGCGTGATGTAGAAGCGATATTCGCTCAACACGTGAGGATCGCCGAAGCTTTCCAACAGCAGCCGTTGGTAGTCGCTGAGATTGGGACTCGCATGCGCGGCACGCTCGGTCTCGCTCGGCGGCGCGGCGAAATCTTCGAAAGCGGCCACGCATTGCGCTGCGAGCCAGTCGAGCATCGGCGTCGGCTCGACTGGGCGGAGGACAAGGAAGCGTCCTTCGCGCGCGAGCGTCAAAGGACCCGTCTCGGCAGGCTTGCGCCGCGTGGCGAAGCTGACCAAACGCGACTTCAGCGCATCGACCCCCATCCCATCGCGAAGGGCAAATGGCGCCTTGAACAGAGCGTGCAGTCCGGTATAGCGGCCCGGCGCCGACGGGACCTTGGCGAAGCCGGTGCCGGCAAAGCCAGAATCGGAGAAAGCCTGCAAGGTGGCGCCATCATTGGCGCGGCCGAACCATGAGCGCCCGAAGGCTGCAAGCGCAGTGCCTGGCTGCGGCGTAAAAAAGATGGCGTAGCGGGTGACGCTCGATCGGCTCGTCGTAACGCCCTTCTGGTCGCTCTCGATATGGGCACAATTGAGCATCGAATCCTCCCTGGACGCGCACGTTGGATCGGTGGCGCGCACTCATCCCCGGTTACCATTGTCCTGTGGCGTGGGAGCGACAGGTTCTTGGCGATAGGGAGGCCGACGAATGAACACTTGGTGAATCAAATTTTCCGCAACTGCTAAACAGCGCGCGTCTCCGTCACGCTGTCTTTGACAAAACGGGCTTTCACATCCATGCGTTGGCGCGGACGCGCGAGAGGAAGGGCGAAGAGGGCATGATCGAGCTTTATACCTGGATGACGCCGAACGGGCAGAAAGTCTCGATCATGCTCGAGGAGGTCGGCCTCGATTATAGCGTCCACCCGATCAACATCGAGAAGGGGGCACAATTCGATGTCGCTTTCCTCAATATCGCGCCCAACAACAAAATCCCGGCCATCGTCGACACCGACAACGGACTGCATCTCATGGAGTCCGGCGCGATCCTGCTCTACCTCGCCGAGAAGACGGGCAGGCTCTGGCCGCAAGATTTCCCCACCAAATGGCGCGTCGTTGAGTGGCTCATGTGGCAGATGGGAGGGGCGGGGCCATTCCTCGGCCAGGTCCACCACTTCGTGAGGTTCAATCCCGGTAAGAGCACCTATGCCGAGGAGCGTTATGCCAAGGAGGCGAAGCGGCTGTGGGGCGTGCTCGACCGTCGGCTTGGCGAGGTCGAGTATGTCGCGGGCGATTACTCGATCGCGGACATCGCCATCTGGCCGTGGATCTCGCGCTTCGCCTGGCAGAGAATCGAATTTGCCGAGCATCCCAATGTGCTGCGCTGGTATCTCGCCATCGCCGCGCGCCCCGCGGTCAAGCGGGGCTGGGATGTGTCCAAGGAAGGCCGTCCGATCCCCTTACCGTGATCGATGGGAAGCCGAATAAGTCACAGGTTTCTTCTCTGCCGCGCGGCTCTGCCATCATTCGCGCTATTTCGCGGTGATGATGGCCACGGTAGGTCGTGTGCCTAATCTCTGCCCGCGGCGGGCGGATGTGGTAGCGTTGAGCGCTCGCGTGGCGCCGGAAGCGCCTGAGCGTTGAGGTCTCGGATGGCGGGGAGACGAGGAGGCGCGCGGGGCCTGGTCCTCAGGCTCGTGGCTGCAATGGCCGGATTTGCCGCGCTCTCCCAGTTGTGTGCCGCCGAGCCTGGGGGCTCTACCGGCGCGGGGACAGCCCAAGATAAGACCGTGACTGCGGTCGCGGACCCGGTTGGCGCAACACCCCAGACGGTCGGGCTCCCTGAAGAGCAGGTTCAGGCCATCATGCGTGCCCAACGCTGCCTCACCGAGCTCGGCTATTACCAGGGCGAGGTTGACGGCAAGCGCGGTCAAGAGACTTGGACTGCCTATTGGCGCTTCAAGCATGAGCACGGTCTCGCCGGCTATGCGGATCTCACATCGCCGATCGTGCAGCAAAAGATGGCCGAGCTTTGCAAGGATCTGGACACGACCGCCGCGATCACGACCGCCGCGACCTCGCCCGCGGCGGAGCCCGCGCCGCAGACTGAGCCCGCGCGGTCGGCTCCGGCGGGGGAGGTGCCGCCCCCTCAACTTCCCATCGACTGCCTGCCCGAGGATCTCATCGCGGTTTTACGCCAGGCGCACGGTCAATCCGTCTCGGCGCCGCGCTGCGACAACGCGTGCTTGCCCACGCCCAAAGGCCTGCCCCAGTCTCATCTCGACGATTTGCACAAGAAGACCGGCATCGTCTGGTGCACGGTCTGCATCACCGTCGACAGCCACCTCTCGCTCGAAGATGTGCGGCGGATCGAGCACGCGGGCAATCTCACGCTTTGCGCGACCCCGCCGCTCCAATTGCCGCGTCACGTCGCCTTCTCGCCGACGCCCAACCTCAAGGCCTATACGCGCACGCGCGAGCTCTACCGGGCTTTGCCGCCGGAGGCAGACGACGAAAGCGACATCGCGGTCATTATCGGTAATCGTAATTATGCCGAGCTCGCGCCGAGCGAGACCTCGCGCAACGACGCGGATGCCATGTATGCCTTCCTCACCGAGCATCTCGGCTTCCGGCAGGACAACATCATCGACACACGGGACGCGAAGAGGGCGGATTTCGAGAGGCTGTTTGGCGCGGTGCCGGGGTCGGACGGAGAGCTCGCCCGCCTTGTCCGCTCGCAGTCCGACGCCAAGGTGGTCGTCTACTATTCGGGCCACGGGGCGACCGACAGCGAGCATGGCGATATGTATCTCTTGCCCGTCGATACGCAGCCTTACCGCGACGAGATCGCCGGCTATAGGCTGTCGACGCTCTATGCCAATCTCGCCAAGCTCGGCGCGAAATCCGTGCTGCTGCTGCTCGAGACCGAGTATGGGCGCGACCACAGTCCCTATCTCTTGCCGCCCAATCTGCCCGAGACGGTCAACTCCGCTCTGCCGCCAGCGCCGCTTCCGGGTCTGACCGTGCTGCTCGCGGCAGACCGCGGCCAGCGTAGGCTCGTTGATTCGACCTACGACATCGGCCTGTTCACCCGCTATTTGATCGAGGGGATGGCGGGCAGCGCCGATTTGTCGCCGGTCGGCAACGGGGACGGCCAGATCGATAGCGCCGAGATCTATGTCTACACCAGCGCGATGGTGCGCGAGGCCGCGCGCAAGACCTTCGGATTGTTGCAGAATCCGGCCTATTCGAGCGCCGGATCGAGCGTGCTCCTGAGCGCCGGAGCACAAGCGCGCGAGGGAAACTGACTGCCGCGCAATTAGGCAGAGCGCGGCGACGTTATGCGCTCAGCGTGAGAGATTATGGAGGGCGCTCGCGAAAACCGCTTTACATTGCCGACGAGATTTCATACGGGACGCGGGCTCGTAGGCGATATCGCTCAAGGGCAGCAACTGACATCGGCAGTCTCGTGTGGGAGTAGACATGGGATGGACGTTTTCACTTCTGCCGCGGAGTTCCTCCGTCATCGCCGCCCCGAGCGGCCCGTTCTTGCTCTGAGGCCGCATGCCGCCGAGCGCGCGGCAAGCTGGTTCATCGCCAATTTCCCTGGCCGCGTGCTCTACGCCGCCAAGGCCAACGATGCTCCCGAGATTATCGAGGCGCTGGTCAAGGCCGGCATCCGCGGCTTCGACGTCGCCTCTCTCGTCGAGATCGAGCGGCTCGCTCGGATCGCGGATGCCGAGCTGTTCTTCATGAACCCGGTCAAGTCGCGGGGGGCGATCGTGCGGGCCTATCGCGAATACGGCGTGCGCAGCTTCGCCTTCGACAGCGACGACGAACTCGACAAGATCGTCGAGGAGACAGGCGGAGCCGAGGATCTCGAGCTCTACCTCCGCGTCGTCTGTCCGAACACGCACAGCCTCATTCCGCTCGAGGGCAAGTTCGGTGCCTCGGCCGCTGCCGCGCCTGCGCTTCTTCTCCGTGCGCGCCAGATAGCGCGGAGGCTCGGCATCACCTTCCATGTCGGCTCTCAAGCGGTCGTCCCCGCCGCTTTCGGCGAGGCGCTTCGCCAGATCGGCCAGTTGATCGTGACGTCCGGCGTCATGGTGGATGCCATCGATATCGGCGGGGGTTTCCCAAGCCGCTATCCACACTCCGATCCACCCGAGCTATCGAGCTACATGGAGGAGGTGGTGCGCGCCGCCGACGAGCTTGCCGTCAAGCATTCCTGCGAGCTGATGTGCGAGCCGGGCCGGGCGCTGGTGGCCGAAGCCGAGTCGGTCATCGTGCGCGTCGATGCGCGCCGCGACCACTCGCTCTATATCAATGACGGCGCCTTCGGCACGCTGTTCGATGCCGCCTATCTCGGCTTCCGCTTCCCGGCAAGACTGATGCCGAGTTCCCGCCGCAAGCTGAAGTCTCTCGTTGAGTTTGCGCTGTACGGGCCGACCTGCGACAGCGACGATCACATGCACGGTCCCTTCCTGCTGCCCGATTGCGTGCGCGAGGGCGATTATATCGAGATCGGCCAGATCGGCGCCTATGGGCGGGTGATGGCGACTCATTTCAACGGGTTCGGCGAGTATGACGAGGTGGTGCTGACCGACGAACCCATGCTGTCGATGTATCCCGAGCAGGCGAGCGCCGAAGAGCAGTCGGACGCGCTGCTCAAATCAGCTCTGGCTTAAGCCAGAAGCAGCTCAGAAAACGAAAGAGGGCCATCTTCCGGGAAGTTGGCC
>DATJZL010000039.1:0-8609 GCA_035499115.1 Methyloceanibacter sp.
TCGCGCATCGGCGGGGCCTTACCGCAGGCCGAGCGGAAAATCCTCGCTGGCGACGATACCGACAGCTGGCGCGATGCCTTCCGCGTCATCCAGGGCTTCGAGATCCAGTCGACGCTGCTTCCCTTTGTTCACTCCCATAACGTCGACCTCGGACCGGGCATCAAGGAGCGCTTCGAGATGGCGGCCAAGATCAGTTTTGCCGAGGTCGAGGCGGCTCGCGAGGTCCGCGCTGAAGTCTCCAAGCGCATGCGCGGCATTGCCCAGCCCGGAACCGTGATCGTGCTGCCGACCACGCCAACGCTGCCGCCCGAGCGGGGCATACCCGACGGCGCCTCCTTCGCCGAGTTCCGCACGCTGACCTTGCAGAGCACCTGCCTTGCCGGCCATGCCGGCCTGCCGCAGATCTCGATCCCCGCGGGCGAGGCCGCCGGTGGCCCCATGGGTCTTTCCTTCATCGGCTGGCAGGGCGGCGACGAGGCGTTGCTCGATCTCGCCGTCCGTCTTGAGCCGCTCTTAAGGAAGCCCGCCTAAGCTCGGCGCCCTGAAGCGAGAATGCCGATGCTGGACAAGACCTCCTTCCCTTACGGCGCGGGCTTCCGCTCGCTGACGCGCGAAATCCTCGATCCGGTAGAGTTGAGCGTCAAAGGCGCGCTGCCGACATGGCTCCAAGGCGCTCTGTTGCGCACCGGTCCATCGAAGTTCGAGGTGGGCGCCCGGACCTACAATCACTGGTTCGACGGGCTCGCCATGCTGCACCGCTTCGGCTTCAAACAAGGCCGCGTAAGCTATGCCAACCGCTTCCTAAAAAGCAAAGCCTTCACTACGGCCGAAGCGACCGGCAAGATCACTTACGCCGAATTCGCCACCGATCCGTGCCGCAGCCTGTTCGGCCGCGTGGCCGCGATCTTCGATCCCATGCTCACCGACAATTGCAACGTCAATGTCGTCGGGCTAGGCGGCGAGACTGTCGCCTTCACCGAGACCACCATGCCGCTGCGCTTTTCCCCCGCCGCCCTCGCGACCCTCGGCGTGCTCAACTATGAGCCGCCGCTTAACGGCCAGGTGTCGATCGCGCACCCGCATTACGACGCCGCCCGCGAACGCCATTACAGCTACATGGTCGAATTCGGCCTCAACAGCCGCTACCGCCTGTTCAGTGTCGCCGATGACGGCAACCAGGCGCAGGTCGCCGAGATCGCGGTCGATTGCCCCGCCTACATGCACTCCTTCGCCATGACCGAGCGTTATCTCGTGCTCGTCGAGTTCCCTCTGACCGTCAGCGCACTCGAGCTGAAATTCTCAGGCAAGCCCTTCATCCAGAATTATCGCTGGCAACCCCAGCGCGGGCTGAAATTCCACGTCGTCGACAAAGAGAGCGGCGCCGAGGTGGCGACCGCTCACGGCGAGGCCGTCTTCGCCTTCCACCACGTCAACGCGTTCGAGGACAAAGACGGTCTGGTCATCGACATGATCGCCTATCCCGACGCGAGCATCATCGATCAGCTTTACCTCGCGCGGTTGCGTGCCGGCACGCCGATCGACGCGACCGGTCTTTTAACCCGTTTCCGCGTGAAGTTCGGCAGCAGCGTACCGGTTATTGGTGAGACGCTTTCGCCGGTGCCGCTGGAATTGCCGCGCATCAACTACGAGGCTCACGCCGGCAAGACCTATCGCTATGTATGGGGCACGGGTATCCAGCTTACCGGCGACTTCCTCGATTCGATCGTCAAGATCGACGCAGAGACCGGCACTGTCGCACGCTGGTACGTGCAAGGGCTTTATCCCGGCGAGCCCGTGTTCGTCCCCGCGCCTAACGCGACCGCCGAGGATGACGGCTCGCTCTTGTCTGTCGTGCTCGACATCGCCAACGATGTGTCCTTCCTGCTGGTGCTCGACGCCGCGACACTCGAGGAGAAGGCGCGGGCCGAAGCCCCCCACGCCATTCCCTTTCATTTCCACGGCAACTACTTCGCTGGCGCTTAACATGGTCGATCGCCACGCAGATCGAGGATGCGACGTTGGCTGACCTGCGCCGCAGGATCTCGCGAATTGGCTACGGGCTCTTGCTTGCGTGGATCCTGTTATTTGCCGTTCTGGTGGGCCATGTCTGGTGGGATGACCCCGAGCGATTGCGCTATATAACGGCCGACATTTGGTTCGACATTCTCGTCATAATGATTGGTGTTCCGCTTGGCGTGTTTCTGCCCTGGCGGCTATTCAAGCGATTTATCGGCCGGCCAAAGTCCGCTGACCCTTAGCCCTGCTAAGGTTGCTTGACTTGCGAGGGGCCTTCCACCAGGATCGCGCCGAAATTCAAGGCAGCTCCGTTAACGAGCCGCCGCCCTGAACATTGTTGATTTGTTGCGCTATCGGCCTCTGGCCTACTTCAGCGCAACAAATAACTGGGAGTCAGGGGGGTCAACATCCGCCAGCGCGATGCGCCCGCGGGTGGCATTTTGGTTTGCTTGAACGCCTCATGCTGAGGAACGCCCGAAGGGCTGTCTCGAAGCATGAGGCCTCACCCTTCGAGACGGCGCTCTGCGCCTTCTCAGGGTGAGGAGATAGGACACGAGAATGTTCGAGACTTTATCAGAGCGCCTCGGCGCGATCCTCGACAAGCTGACGCGGCGCGGCGCGCTGACCGAGGCCGATGTCGGCGAGGCGATGCGCGAGGTACGGCGAGCCCTGCTCGAGGCCGACGTCGCACTCGACGTGGTGCGCTCCTTTACCGACCGGGTGAAGGAGCGGGCCATCGGCCAGGACGTGGTGCGCTCCATCACGCCGGGCCAGATGGTCATCAAGATCGTGCATGACGAACTCGTGCGCACACTCGGCTCGGATGCGCAAGGGATCGATCTCGCGGCGACGCCACCGGTGGTGATGATGCTGGTCGGCCTGCAAGGCTCCGGCAAAACCACGACGACCGCCAAGCTCGCCAAGCGCCTCGAGACCCGCGACAAGCAGAAAGTGCTGATGGCCTCGCTCGACACGCGGCGTCCAGCGGCGCAAGAGCAACTCCGCGTGCTCGGCGAGCAGACGGGCGTGGCGACGCTTCCCATCGTCGCCGGCGACGGTCCCATCGCCATTGCCACGCGCGCGCTCAAAGCCGCGAAGCTCGGCGGCTATGACGTGTTGCTGCTCGACACCGCCGGCCGCACCCATATCGACGAAGAGTTGATGGCCGAGACCGCCGAGATCGAGAAGGTCGCCGCGCCGCATGAGACACTGCTCGTTGCCGACGCGCTCACCGGCCAGGATGCCGTCAACCTCGCCAAGAATTTCGGCGACCGCGTGAACCTCACCGGCATCGCTCTCACCCGCGTCGATGGTGACGGACGCGGCGGCGCCGCGCTCTCGATGCGCGCCGTCACCGGCAAGCCCATCAAGCTGATCGGCACCGGCGAGAAGCTCGACGCGCTCGAGGATTTCTATCCCGACCGCATTGCCGGGCGCATCCTCGGCATGGGCGACGTGATCGGCCTGGTCGAGAAGGCGATGCAGACCGTCGAGATCGACAAGGCCGAGGCCATTGCCCGCAAGATGAAGAAGGGTGCCTTCGACCTCGACGACCTCGCCGAGCAGTTGAAGCAGATGCAGAAGCTCGGCGGCATGGGCGGCGTGCTCGCTATGCTGCCCGGCATCGGCAAGGTGAAGAAGCAGCTCGATGCCGCCAATCTCGATGACCGCATCTTGAAGCGCCAGCAGGCGATGATCGGCTCGATGACCAAGTCCGAGCGCAAGAACCCGAAGCTGCTCAATGCCTCGCGCAAGAAGCGCGTGGCGGCGGGCTCGGGCACGAGCGTGCAGGACATCAACAAGCTGGTGAAGATGCACCGGCAGATGGCCGACATGATGAAGGCGATGGGCAAGAAGCGCGGGATCTTCAGCCAGATCTTCGGCGGAGGCCCTCCGCCCGAGATGCCTGCCGAGCTTGCCGCCGGCGCGAGCCTTCCCCCGGCGCCGCCGAATTTTCCGGGGCTTCCCCCTGGAGGCCTGCCAGAGCTTGGGGGCATGCCGGGGCTGCCGCGCGGCCTTCCCGGCCTGCCAAGGTCCAAGAAGCGATGATGACGGTCTGGGGAGTCCCGATCGCCGTCCAATTGGACGTGGGCAACGCCCTCGTGGGTGTCGGCACGATCCTTCTTGCCTTCGTGACCTTCTTCATCACCTACGCGAATATCCGGGAGACGCGCCGCATCGCGCTCCGCTCGAGCAAGGTCGAGGCGCATCAGCAATTGGCCGACAGGCGTCTTCTCTGGAGTGACGCGCTCCGCGACGAGATCGCCGAGCTTATCGCCCTGGCCGCAAATTTTGACCCGGCCGATAAGGTCAGGTCCGAGAAACTTAACAAATGCGTGATGACAGCTACGCTTCGACTGAGGTCCGACCGGGAGGACCACGAGGTTCTTCTCGAAGTTCTCAGAGATATTTTGGACCTGATCAAATCCTCCAAGACGTGGAGCGACGACGAAAAGGACAAAAGGCGCCGCCAATTCATCGATAAGATCAGTGAAGTGCAGCCAGCGGCGACATCAGTGCTGCAAAATGAGTGGGAAACCATCAAAGCCGAAATCATGTTGGAAAAAGGAGTGTAGCTGTGTCTCTGAAGATCAGACTGGCGCGGGCCGGCGCCAAGAAGCGGCCCTATTACCGCATCGTCGTCGCCGACTCTAGGAGCCCGCGCGACGGCCGCTATATCGAGAAGATCGGCACCTACGATCCGCTCTTGCCGAAGGATGGCGAGCGCGTGAAGCTCGTCGAGGAGCGAGTGAAGCATTGGCTCGGTGTTGGCGCGACGCCGACTGACCGCGTGCTCAGATTCCTCGACGCTGCCGGCATGCGCAAGCGCGACGCTCGCTCCAATCCCAACAAGGGCCAGCCCGGCAAGAAGCGCATCGAGCGCGAGGAGGCCAAGGCCGCTGCCGCCGCCGAGAAGGCCAAGGCCGCCGCCGAAGCCGCCGCTGCGCCGCCGCCTGCGCCAGAGCCCGAGCAGCCCGCCGCCGAGTAACCTTTGTCAGCGAAGGAAGAGCGGGTGCTGCTCGGCGAGATTGGCGCCGCGCAGGGCTTGAAGGGCGAAGTCCGCCTCCACTCCTTCACCGAGGAGGAGGCGGCCATCACGGCCTACTGCCCGCTCGAGGACGAGACCGGGCACGTGATCGAGATCGAGGCCTTGCGCGCCACGCCGAAGGCGCTGATCGCCCGCGTCAAGGGTGTTACCACCCGCGAGGGTGCCGAGGCGCTCACCGGCACTAAGCTCTACATCCCGCGCTCGCGCTTGCCCGAGCGCGAGGAAGAGGAGTGGTATCACGCCGAGCTGATCGGGCTTGCCGCGCTCGACCGCGACGGCGTCACGATCGGCACGGTGGTCGCCATCCAGAATTTCGGCGCCGGCGACCTGCTCGAGCTTGCGCCGGCGAACGGCGGACCGACCGTGCTCATTCCCTTCACGCGCGAGACGGTGCCCGAAATCGACGTCGAGGGCGAACGCCTCACTCTCGTCCCCCCCGCAGGTCTGCTCGAATAGCGGATCGACACAAGCGATTTACTCTGTCCAAAAACGGCTTGGTCCAGGTCTCGCGCTCCCTCGCACCCTGCCCCAGGCTCTAGTACCATCTTCTCGCCGAGTTCTCGGCAGGCCGACACGAGGCAGGATCATGAGCCAAGACGGATCAGTTGCGGCCCCTTGCGATGCGCCGTTGTTCAGTTGGCTTGGCCCGCTCGGCCGCTTCGCCGAGCTCGGGACTGCCGGCTATCCCCGGCGCGTGCGCCGGCGGCTGACCATCGTCAACGCGATGGCATTCTTGATCGCCGTCTTCTCGGTGATCTACGCCTGCGTCTTCGCCTATTACGACATGCACGACTACCGGCACCTGATCGCCTTGAATCTGCTGCTGACCGTCATCGTCCTTCTGGTGCCGCTCACGCATCGGATCAACGATATCGCCGCCGCCCTCGTGATTACCGTCGCCGAGTACGTCGCGTTGTTCGTCTTCGTCTGGTCATTCGGCCGCGACTCCGGCATCCAACTCAATTACATCATCGCCGCGGCGGTCACGTTTGCCATTTACGGCTTGGCGCATATTCGGCTCGCCGTCGCCGTGATCATCGTCGGGCTCGCGCTGCATGTGGCAGCCTGGTTTCTGTTTCCCCAGGAACATGCGCTGTTCACCGCCGATCACAACCTGCTCGACAATCTCTATATCTCCTCGGCGGTCACCTCCTTTTGCATCATCGCTCTGATCGTGGGTTACGCCTTCACCGTAGCCGATGCCGCGCGCGCCGAGGCCGACGCGCTCCTCACCAACATTCTCCCCGAGCCGATTGCCGAGCGGCTGAAGGAACGGCCGGAAGCGAGGGTAGCCGACAGCGTCAACGAGGCGTCGGTGATGTTCAGCGATCTCGTCGGCTTCACCGAGCTTGCGCATAAGCTTGGTGCGGCCCGCACGGTCGCGCTGCTCGATCAGATCGTCACCGAATTTGATCGCTTGGCCGCTCGTCACGGAGTCGAAAAGATCAAGACGATTGGCGACGGCTATATGGCGGTCACCGGCGTAAGCCTGCCGCGCGCCGATCATCTACCGTGTCTCGCGCGCATGGCTCTCGGGCTACCTGATTTGGTCCAACGACTATCCGCGGCGCATGGTGTCGATTTGCGAGTCCGCGTGGGGATTGCTATCGGGCCGGTGATGGCCGGGGTGATCGGCACCGACAAGTTTTCCTACGACGTGTGGGGCGAGACCGTGAATCTCGCATCGCGGCTTGAATCGCACGGGATCCCCGGCGAGATCCAAGTGTCGTGCGCGGTGCGGGAAGCGCTCGGCGACAGCTTCGTCTTCGAGCCGCGCGGCCCGATCGAGGTAAAGGGCGTCGGCCGCCTCGAGACTTGGCTTCTCAAGGAGGAGTGCGCCGCTGCCGCGACCAAGGCAAGTATCGAGGCATGACCCACACCTGGCGTGCCACCGTGCTCACGATCTTCCCCGAGATGTTCCCCGGACCCCTCGGCATGAGCCTGGCCGGCAAGGCGCTTGCTGAAGCCAAGTGGGCGCTGACCACCATCGACATCCGCGATTGCGCCACCGACAAGCACCGCTCGGTCGACGACACGCCTGCCGGCGGCGGCGGCGGCATGGTGATGCGCGCCGACATTGCCGCCGCCGCCATCGATGCGGCCCGCGCTGACATGCCAAGTGGCGTCCCCACCATCTACCTCTCTCCGCGTGGCCGCACCCTCACGCAGACGCGCGTGCGCGAGCTTGCGCAAGGACCGGGCGCGATCCTGCTGTGCGGCCGCTTCGAGGGGCTCGATCAGCGCGTGCTCGACGCGCGCAAGGTCGAGGAGGTCTCGATCGGCGACTACGTGCTGTCGGGCGGCGAGCTTGCCGCGCAGGTGCTGACCGATGCCTGCGTGCGTCTCTTGCCCGGCGTTGCCGGCAACGAACGCTCTCTCGCCGAGGAGAGCTTCGCGGCGGGACTCCTCGAATATCCCCATTACACGCGGCCGCGCGATTGGGAGGGCCGCTCAATCCCCGAGGTGCTGCTCTCCGGCGATCACGAGCGAATCGCCAAATGGCGCCGCGAGCAAGCAGAGGCGCTCACGCAAGATCGTCGGCCCGATCTTTTTGCCGAGCACGCAAAGAAAAAGTGATGATTTGTCCGTAGGAAGGCCCATGCGCCCGGTGCTATCACCGGAATGGAGCGAACCGGACAAGGAGAACAACAAATGAAGAGACTCATGCTTGGGGCGGTGCTGCTCGCTGCCTTCGTTTCGCAGGTCGAAGCGCAGGAAGGCGATGTCGCCGCCGGCGCGGCCTACGCCAAGCAAGTTTGCGCCGACTGTCACGCCGTGCTGCCCAACGAGCAGATCTCTCCGCTGGCCCAGGCTCCCACTTTTCAGAAGGTGGCCAACCTGCCCGGCATGACCGAGATGGCGCTTTCGGTCTGGCTGCAGAGCTCGCATCCGACGATGCCCAATATCATTTTGAAGCCAGACGACCTCCGCAATGTCGTCGCCTATATCGAGAGCCTCAAGAGCTCGCCGTAAATCCATCGACAAGAGCGGCAAGCTAGGGTAGGAAACCCGCGCGCAAGCGTTTCCCGCCCGCGACAATCCTAGGATCAATCAAAAAGAATGGCGTTCGCCGGAAGGCCACAAGCCAAGGCAGGCGCCCTCCGAAAGGTATGGCCATGAACATTATCGAGCAGCTCGAGAAAGAGCAGGTTGCGGCGCTGACCAAGAAGCGCAAGGTGCCGGAGTTCGGCCCCGGAGACACGGTGCGGGTCAACGTGAAGGTGGTCGAGGGCGAGCGCACCCGCGTACAGGCCTATGAAGGCGTGTGCATCGGGCGCGCCGGCGGCGGGGTGAACGAGAATTTCACCGTGCGCAAGATTTCCTATGGCGAGGGCGTGGAACGCGTCTTTCCGGTCCATTCGCCGCTCATCGATTCGATCGAGGTGGTGCGCCGGGGCCGCGTGCGCCGGGCCAAGCTCTATTATCTGCGTGGCCGTCGCGGCAAGTCGGCGCGCATCGCCGAGCGCCAAGACAGCGCCGAGAGCGCCGACGCCTAAAGGTTTCGCGCGATCGAGATAAAAAAAAGGCGTGGTCCAAACCGGAC
>DATJZL010000040.1:0-7892 GCA_035499115.1 Methyloceanibacter sp.
CGGAACGACGCTCCTTGCCGTGTCGGATGCCGGCACCTGGCTCAGAGCTACCCTCGACTATGACGGGCGAGAGATTAAAGGCCTGAGCAATGCCGTGCTCGGACCGTTGCTCGGCAAGGACGGCAAGCCGCTCGTCGACGACCAATATCGCGACTCTGAAGGCATGACGCTCGTCGACGGCGATCCCAAGCAGGGCACGGCGCTCGTATCGTTCGAGCGCAAGCACCGCATCTGGCGCTATCCCTTCACCGAGGAGAAATTCGGACCGCCGAGCGGCGAGATACCGCTTCCGGTCGGCGCCAAGGCGATGAACGCCAATCGCGGCCTCGAGGCGATTGCCATGATTCGCGAGGGGAGGCTCAAGGGCACGCTCGTCGCCTTTTCCGAGCGGCTCCCCGACAAGAGAGGCAATCTGACCGGCTGGCTCATCGGCGGACCTACGCCCGGCACCATCGCCTTGAAGCCGATCGAGGGCTTCGACATCACCGACGCCGCCCCCCTGCCTGATGGCGGCATCGTGATTCTCGAGCGGCGCTTCCGCTACAGCGAAGGCATCAAGATGCGCATCCGCCGCGTCTCGGCCGCCGAGCTCAAGCCCGGCGCCGTCATCCAGGGCGAGGTGCTGCTCGAAGCGACCGACAATCTCAATATCGACAACATGGAAGCAATCGGCGTGCATCGCCGCGCCTCGGGCGAGACCATCCTCACGCTGATGTCGGACGACAATTTCAGCCCGCTGCAGCGGACTCTGATCATGCAGTTCACGCTGCCCGAGGCGAAATCCGCCGCCGCCGGAGCATCCAATTAATGTCTGTCATGCCCGGCCGAGCAAAAACGTGGATGGCCGGCACAAGCCCGGTCATGACGGTTCATTTGGGAAAATGAGCGGCTACTGGGAAGCGGAGGCCTGCGCCGCCTCGTGGCGCTTGGCAATCTCACGCTTCAGCCGCCGCGCCTTCAACGAGAGCTCGTCGTCGTCGGCCTTGAGCAGATAGGCGTCGAGCCCGCCGCGATGCTCGACCGAGCGCAGGGCATGCGCGGTGATGGTGAGCCGCACGCGCTTCTTGAGCGATTCGCTCTCGAGCGTCACATTGCAGAGATTGGGGAGGAACCGGCGCTTGGTCCTCCGCTTGGCATGGCTCACATTGTTGCCGGTGAGCACGGCCTTGCCGGACAGCTCGCAACGACGGGCCATGGTCCTGATCCTTCCTGCCTAATAGAAACGGAAAGCCGGCGCGCGTGAAGGCTGAATACCCTCCAGAACAATGCCACCGGCGGCCGAGATATAGGGGGAACGGCCCCGGCCGGTCAAGGTGGGACGTCCCCGCTCAACCGGCCTGCCGGCTCGGCCGCCAACCTCACAATTGACGAAATCTGCGAATAGCCCGACATTCCGCCGGAACATCCTAGCAGCGGGAGCTGTTTCTGCTAGGGGTGGGAGCCATGCAGCAAGCCCGACATTGCCTGAGCCTTGCGGCTGTTGCCGCCATGACCCTGGGGCTCGGCGGCCATCTGCCGACCGGCAGCGCTCTCGCGGAAAACAGCCTCTCTGCGGCGAGCCGTATTACTGCCGTCTATCGCGTCGACCTCGCCGGCTTCAATCTCGGCAATTTCAACCTCACCACCGTGTTTCGCGGCGACGATTACGAGATGCGCGGCGAGGCCCGCTTCTCCATCCTCAAGGGTCTCGTCTATCAGTGGAACGGCACCACGGCGAGCACCGGTCATGTCACCAGCGCTGGGCCTGAACCCACCATGTACGCTCTGAGCTATTCCGATGGCGGCAGGAAGACCGAGCAGCTCCGCATGACCTTCGGCGCCGGCGCCGTCACGGAAGTGCAGATTGTCCCCGACAAGATGCCTAACCCCCGCGACATCCCGGTGACCAAGCAGCAGCTCGAAGGCGTGCTCGACCCGATGAGCGGTGCCTTCTTGAGTGCGCACTCGGAGAATCCGAACGGCGATCTGAAGGTCTGCAACCAGACGCTCCCCGTGTTCGACGGCAGGCAGCGCTTCGACCTCGTGCTCACGCCGAAGCGCGCGGTGAACGTGCAGCGCTCGGCGGCAAGCGGGTACACCGGTCCGGCAGTGATTTGCCGGGTCAAGTTCATTCCCATCGCCGGCTACCAGCCTGATAATCCCGGCATCAAGCTCATGACGGAAACCGACGAGATCGAGGTCTGGCTGATCCCCGTCAGGGGCACCTATATGTACGTGCCTTACCGGATTGTGCTGCCGACTCCGGTGGGCTACGGCTCGGCCCTCGTCACCTCGATCGCCGTTGACGGCGCTCGCCGCGCCAGCGCCGAACCTTAGCGACAATGCGCCCCGGGGCGCGCGTCGACCCCAAGGGGTTAACGTAGCCGCGCCAAAACCCAACATGTAGTGGGGAACGGATGCCGAAAATTAACGCTCCCCTGATTCGCTCCCCCTCCGTTCCCGCGCGTTCTTCCTGTTTTGAGGGGAATCCGGAACGCAAAAGCAAGATGTAGTCGTCGAGATCTGGGCGAGAGCGCCCCTCCAACAGACGGACGAGTGAAGCGACATTTTCCCATTTTGAACTAGAGAACGAAGTCCGAATGCGTCGAGTCAGCGATTCGGACGAGATTCGTTCCCGCCCCGTTCCGTCGCGGCAACACGCCCGAGTCTAAGGAAAGTTGAGATGAGCCGATCTTTATCCACTCATTCCACAGGCTCTCAGCGCGGGCGCGGCGTCACCGCCGTGCTCGGGCCTACCAACACCGGCAAGACTCATCTCGCCATCGAGCGCATGCTCGCGCACGACGTGGGCATCATCGGGCTACCGCTCCGGCTCCTCGCCCGCGAGGTCTACGACAAGGTCGTCGCTCGCGTCGGCCCGACGCAGGTCGCGCTCATCACCGGCGAGGAGAAGATCAAGCCCCCTCGCCCGCGCTTCTACGTCTGCACCGTCGAAGCGATGCCGCTCGATCTCGAAGCTGACTTCGTCGCCATCGACGAGATCCAGCTCGCCGCCGACGGCGAGCGCGGCCACGTGTTCACCGACCGCCTGTTCCATGCGCGCGGGCTCTCGGAAACGCTTCTGCTCGGAGCCGCCACCATGCGCGACGCCATCCGCGAGCTGTTGCCCGGCGCCAATCTCGTTTCGCGTCCGCGGCTGTCATCGCTCGCTTATGCCGGCGACAAGAAGATCACCCGCCTCCCCCGCCGCTCGGCCATCGTCGCCTTCTCGCTCAACGACGTCTATGCCATCGCCGAGCTGGTGCGGCGTCAGCGCGGGGGCGCCGCCGTCGTTCTCGGTGCGCTCTCGCCCCGGACGCGCAATGCCCAGGTCGCGCTCTACCAGAACGGCGACGTCGACTTCCTCGTCGCCACCGACGCGATCGGCATGGGACTTAATCTCGACCTCGACCATGTCGCCTTCGCCGGCATCCGCAAATTCGACGGGCAGAACCATCGCAACCTCACTGCCGCCGAGCTTGGCCAGATCGCCGGCCGCGCGGGGCGTCACATGAATGACGGAACGTTCGGCGTGACCGGTCAGGTGGCTCCGTTCGAGTCCGATTTGGTCGACCGGCTGGAGAATCACTCCTTCGATCCGGTCGGCATGTTGCAGTGGCGCAATCGCAAGCTCGACTTCAGCTCGCTCGATCGGCTCAAGGACAGCCTGCGCGAGACCCCGGACCATCCGCGTCTGTCCCGCTCGCGCATGGTCGACGACGTGATCGCGCTCGAAAATGTGAGTCGCGACGCCGACGTCGGCAAGATGGCAATCGCGCCCGCCGCCGTAGCGCTGCTGTGGGAGATGTGCCAGATCCCCGACTATCGCAAGATCTCGGCGGCGAGCCACGCCGAGCTCGTGGCGACGCTTTACCGCTTCGTCATGAGCGATCAGGGCCGTATCCCCGCCGATTGGTTCGCCAACCAGGTCGCCCAGGCCGACCGCACCCACGGCGACCTCGATACGCTGTCGAACCGGCTCGCCCAGATCCGCACCTGGACCTTCGTCTCGCATCGCCTGCAATGGCTCGATGACCCCGAGCACTGGCAGGAGCGCACGCGGGCCATTGAGGATACCCTCTCCGACGCGCTACATGAGCGTCTGACACAGCGTTTTGTCGACCGCCGCACCAGCGTCTTGATGCGGCGCTTGCGCGACAAGGAGGAGATCGTGGCAGAGATCGGCGCCGATGGGCATATCCTGGTCGAGAATCATTATGTAGGTCGTCTCGACGGGTTCCGCTTCACTCCCGATGCGTCGAGCGACGGCATCCACGGCAAGGCCGCGCGCCACGCCGCCGCAAAGGTGCTGGTCGGTGAGCTTGCTTCCCGCGCTGCCGCGCTCGCCGCGGCGCCCGACGAGGCCATAACGATCAAACCGAATGGGCGCATCGTGTGGGCCGGCTCCGAGGTCGCCTGCCTCGAGCGGGGCGAGACCGCGCTCAAACCTCGCTTCAGCCTCTATGCCGACGAGCATCTGGTCGCGTCCGACCGCGAGCTCGTCACGCAGCGTCTCGACGCCAAGCTCGCCAGCGAGCTCTGCGCCAAGCTCGCGCCTCTCATCGCGCTGAGCGAGGCATCGGACCTGTCCGGGCTTGCCCGCGGCCTCGCTTTTCGGCTGTCGGAAAATCTCGGCGTGCTCCGCCGCGACACGGCGTCCGAGGAGATCAAGGCGCTCGATCAATCGGCACGTGGCCAGCTGCGCAAATACGGCGTGCGCTTCGGCGCCTTCAACGTCTACATCCCCACTTTGCTCAAGCCAGCTGCTGCCGATCTCCTGCTGCTGCTGTGGGCGCTTCATTCCGGCCGCGACCATGGCTTCGACGCCGACACGGCTCCGCCGCGACCGCAGCAGGGGCTCACCTCGGTCCCTGCCGGCAAGGAGCTGCCCGAAGCCTATTGGCGTATCACGGGCTTCCATGTCGCAGGGACCCGCGCCGTCCGCATCGACATGCTCGAGCGTCTGTCCGATCTGATCCGCGCGCGCGTGGCGTGGCGCAAGGTCGAGGGCGGCGAAGAGGCACCCTCAGGCGCAACTGGCGACGGCGGTTTCCGCGTCGTGCCCGAGCTGATGTCGATGGTCGGCTGCTCCGGCGAAGAGTTCGACTCGATCCTGAAAGCGCTCGGCTTTAGACGCGAGCGGCGGAAGCTCACACCCGAGCAAAGCGCCGCCGAAACCGCTGCCGCAGCCCCCGAGTCGGCCACGACCGAGGTCGGCGAAGCGACTCCACCGGCGACGGAGGAGTCCGAGGAGATCTGGCGCCCTGGCAAAAGGAAGGACGCCCGTCATGCCAAGCGCGCAAACGATCAGCCAAGACGCGAGCATCGCGCGCAAAACGGCAAGCGCGAGCGCCATCGCCCGCAAGTCCAACCCAAGCGTGAGCGGCCTGTTTCCGCTGAGCATTCCCCCTTCGCCGCGCTGAAGGAGCTGAGGCAGACTCTCGTGGCACGCAGGCAGGAGCGCAGCTGACGGCGGCCATGATCGGGCAACGGCTCGACAAATGGTTGTGGTGCGCGAGGGTCGTCAAAACGCGCGCGGCGGCCGTTCGGCTGATTGTTGACGGCAAGGTGCGCATCAATGGCGTCCGCGCGCTCAAAGCGAGCCGCCTCGTTCA
Organism: Methyloceanibacter sp.; assembly: GCA_035499115.1. Lineage (GTDB taxonomy): Bacteria > Pseudomonadota > Alphaproteobacteria > Rhizobiales > Methyloligellaceae > Methyloceanibacter. Next base: position 5,595 of record DATJZL010000040.1, read on the forward strand.
TGCGGGCGATGTGGTCACCACCATTGCGGTGGGACGGCTTTCGGTGCTGCGGGTGATCGGTACCGCCGAGCGGCGCGGCCCCGCGAGCGCTGCGCAGAGCCTCTATGATGACCTCACCCCGCAAGAAACTCCATGTCCACAGGCAGGGATGGGGCAACCGGCGAGAGAGCGCGGCCCGCGTCCGACCAAGCGCGACCGGCGGCGGCTCGATGCGTTGCGCAGCGAGACCTCCGATCTCTGAGGCTTGGATCGTCCCCGCGATCGCCTCGCATCACACGCAATCGGGCCGACCGTCCGTTACCGGGCTCTGCTTGATGAGATAAAGGAGCGAAGCTCATCGAGGAGCGCGGCCGCATCGGCGTGCCACCTAGACAGCACGGCGCTATAGAGGTCTCCGCCTTCGAGTTTCTCCTCCGGAGTGTGATGCACGCTCTCCATCAGGAAGACCGCATCCCGCTCCTCTGCCGTTAGAGGCTGAAAATGCGACAGCGAGACATAGGCGACCTCCAACGCGTCGACGGCTTTTTCGTCAGCCCTGTTCACTTTCTTCAGGTAGTGCCGCAGGGCGGATTTGATCATGTCCTTTGGATAGGGCAGTTCGGAGAGATCCCTGATGACTCTGTCGCCCGTCTTCTCCAGAACGGCCGCATATTGGGTCAGTACGTGATCCGGTTCCGCTGAAAGCCTCGCGACAACTTCCGCTGCGCTGCGACAGTCGATAATTTTGTCGATCACCGCTTCGATCGGTCTTTGCGGCAGTGTCGTCTCGTCAAAAAACTTTTCGGCGATCTCCGCGACGTTTTCCGATTTCCAGAGCGTTGGGCCCGGCAGCATGCCCGCCCATTTCATCTTGACGACCTTCACTTCTCCTTGGGCGACCGAGATCATCACCTGATCGCCGTTATTGAGCTCCAGGCGGGCAAAACACCGGTGAGGTTCATCTCTCTTGACGAGAACCTTGCCCATTGTGCGATGGCCACCGTTGCTACGTTTCGAGCGGCTTCTCGCTCGCGAGCCCGAGTTGGCGGCTCACCCTATCGCGCCGATCAGGGCGTTGCGCCCCGATGCCAAGAACCTTCGACACACCAATCCGAGCAAGCTTGGTGAGGACATGATGGTCTAACCTATGCCGCGCTCGATCCCACTTTACGCAATGCCGCCGCGCCCGGCTCGATGCGTCCCTCGCGCAACAACTCAGCCGCGCGCGCGACCGGCACCGGGCGGCTGAAATAATACCCTTGCGCCTGCTCGCAGCCCGCCCCGATCAGGAAGCGCATCTGCGCCTCGGTCTCGACACCCTCGGCGATGACCTCAAGTCCGAGCTCATGAGCGAGGCGGATGGCGGCGCGAACCACGGCGGCGTTGCGATAGTCGACGGTTACGCGGAACACGAACTCCTGAGCGAGCTTCAGCCGGTTCACGGGATAGGTCGTCAGATATTTGAGCGAGGAATATCCGGTGCCGAAATCATCGATGGCGATCTTGGTGCCGAGCTGGCGGAGATTCTCGAGCGTGTTCTTGTGACGCTGCGTCGCCTCCATTAGGACCGATTCGGTCAGCTCGAGCTCGAGCCGGCTCGGATCGAGGCCCCAGCGCGACAGGCTTGCCGCCACCTCGCGCTCGAGCTCGGAGCTCCCCTTGAGCTGAACCCCCGACACGTTGACCGACAGCACCGGCGGCGCGATCCCCTCCATGTGCCAGAGCTTGAGCTGGCGGCAGGACTCCTCGAACACCCAATTGCCGAGCTGAAGCGCGGTGCCGGTCCGCTCGGCGATCGGAATGAACTCGCCGGGGGTCAGCAGCCCTCGCGTCTTGTGGTTCCATCTGATCAACGCCTCCAGCCCAATGATGCGGCCGGTGGAAAGCTCGACTTGCGGCTGGTAGTAGAGCTCGAGCTCGCCCTGATCGAGGGCGGCACGGAGCTCGTCGGCGACGCGCACGCGCTCATGCACCCGCCGATCGAGGTCGCGGCTGTGGAAGTGGTAGCAATTGCGCCCTTCGTCCTTGGCGCCGTACAGCGCAAGGTCCGCCTGCACCATCATATCTTCAGGCCCGGCAGCCTCCGAGGAATAGAGCGCGATGCCGATGCTCGAAGTGATGCGAAGCTTGTGTCCCTCGATGCTGAAAGCCTCCCCAAGCCGTTTGACGATCCTTGCGGCAAGCGCGCCGACCGCATTGGAATCGGTCACTGCGAGCACGAGGATAGCAAACTCATCGCCGCCAAACCGGGCCACCAAGTCCTCCGGCCCAACGGCCTCTCTGATGCGCTCCACCACCTCCTTGAGCAGAAGGTCGCCC
>DATJZL010000041.1:0-3829 GCA_035499115.1 Methyloceanibacter sp.
CACGCTGAAGCGCACGCCCTTCGCCGCTTCGTCCCACATCATCGCTTCCTCGGTCGAAAGCGGCTTGAAGCGGGCCATGAAGCCCTCGCGCCAGACGACGATCGCTTGCGGCTCCGGTAGTCTCTGCGGTTTGACCGGCTCCGCCTCGTTCTTGAGCGCGGTCCAGAGCTCTGCGGCGTTGGTCGCGAAGGTGAGCCGGATTGCGGTCGGATGCGGCTCGAACACGAGACCCGGCCAAGCGTCGGGGGGTACCTCCGCGAGGTCAGTCAATTTGAGAGGCTCGGCGTCCGGCCCGTCGAAGGCATCGGCAAGCGCCTTCTCTAGCGCGGCGAGCTCGGCCACCTCCGGGTGATCGGCGAATGTCCTGCTCTTGGCGATGAAGGCAGGCATATGTCGCCCGAACCAGCGGGCGCTGCGCTGATCCGACGGGTTGCCGGCGATATAGGCCTTCACCAGATTGGCGAAGCCGCGATCGCCGAGATAGGCGTGGACCTGCTCGTAGTCCTCGCCGAGAATCTCCGCGAGCCGCGCTACATAGGCGTTGCGGTAGACGCCGAACAGGACTTTGCGCTCTTCCTTGGCGCTGTCGTTGACGTCGGCAAGAATCGCGTCGTCGCCCGCCAGGATGCCGCGCTGAAACTCGTCCTGGATCTCTTTCAGGCTTTTCATTCCGCCGCCACGAGGCGGGAGGCGCCGCCGAGCGCCTTGGTCTCGAGCACCTCGGTGCCGAGCACCTCGACGGCGATTCCCCGCGCATGGTCGAGTTCCTCGACGAGCTCGGCAAGGGGCGGGATGTTGTCGTCGCGCTCGATCATGGTGGAGATTGGGCCGAAATAGCGGATCGCCTCACGGTAGAAGTCCCATACCTCGTCGCACACCGGGTGGTCGTGGGTGTCGATGATGTGAGTTTCCTCGTGGCTGTGCCCGGCCACATGGAACTGAACGACCTGGTTGCGCGGCATGCCGTTGAGAAAGTCGATGGCGGAGAAGCCGTGGTTGAAGGCGCTGACATAGACGTTGTTGACGTCGAACAGGAGCCAGCAACCGGTGCGTCGCGCAAGCTCGCTCACGAATTCCCACTCGGTCATCTCCGATTGGGCGAAGGTGATGTAGGTTGACACATTCTCGATGGTGAAACGCCTGCCGAGGAAATCCTGCACGTAATTGACGCGGTCGACCACGTGGTCCAGCGCCTCTTGGGTGTAGGGAATGGGGAGGAGATCGTGCAGGTTCACCCCGTGGACGCCGGTCCAGCACAGGTGATCGGAGATCCATTTGGGCTGAACCCGCTCGGCGAGAGCCCTCAAAGCCCTGAGATAATCCATGTCGAAGGGAGCGGTCGAGGCGATCGAGAGCGAAACGCCATGCATGACGATCGGATAGCGCTCGCGAATCCGATCCAGCATGTAGAGCGGCTGGCCGCCTTCGATCATGTAGTTCTCGGAAATGATCTCGAACCAGTCGATGGCCGGGTTGCCCTCGAGGATCTCCTCGTAATGCTGAGGCCTAAGACCCAGGCCAAAACCCAAATAAGGGGGCTTCTCGGTGATCATGCCGGCGCTCCGCGCGGGGTTTGGGAGCCGGCACTGGCCGGCTCCCATCCAAATAGCCTAAGCGGCGAACGAGGGTCTAGCCCGAGATCGCTTCCCACTGGCCTTGCTTGTCGCTGCACTCGCTCTGGAGCATCGAGAGCCAGCCCTGGCCTTTGCAAGCATTCTTGCCCTTGCAGTCATTCTTGGTGCTCTTGCAATTGCCCTGGCCCTTGCAGCCATTGACGCCGAAGCAGCGTCCCATGACCGTGTCGGCGGACGCCGCGCTGATCAGGGTCGCGCCGGTGACGACGAGGACGGCGGCGGTCATCGCAAGCTTAGCACCAGACTTCCGGTTGAGCTTCATATTCCTCTCCTGTGCATGAGTTTTAGGCACTCGTGGCGAAATGCCAACACCCGAGCTATAGCCCTTGTTCCGCAACGTCTTGCGTCACTCCTTATCAAAGCTCCGTGACTCTTAGGCTTAACCATCATCACGCGCTCCTCACGGGCCTGTGATGATGGGGAAAATAGCGACGCACTAAGATTTTCGCGGCTGAGGCTCTCGGCGCTAGGATTGGAGGGCAAGGGGGCGTACCGCCAATGAGCCTTAACGACATCGTCGTCTATGTGGATAGCGCCGAGGCGACCGAGGCGCGGGTCGATTTCGCCGTCGCGCTCGCCAAGGATCATGGCGCGCATCTGCGAGGCATTGCCTTTGCGCCGACGGCGCTCTTGCCGCTCTACGGCGCCGATGTGGGCCTTGCCGACATGAGCGAAGTGTTGGAGGGGGTGAAGGCCCAAGGCGAAGCGGCTCTCCAGGCCTTCAAGGCCCGCGCGGAGGCCGCAGGGGTCAGCGTCGAGGGTCGCTTGATGCAAGGCATGAGCGAGGAGTTTCCCCGCGACTTTGCCTGCGCCGCGCGTCATGTCGATCTCGCCATCATCGGTCAGCCGCGCAACGGCGACCCGCTGCTCGGCCAATATGCGCTGGTCGAGCGCTGCCTGTTCGCCTCGGGACGCCCGGTCATCATCGTGCCCGCGGTGACCGAAAGGGTTGCGGTCACGGGAACCGTCGTGGCGGCCTGGGACGGGAGCGCGGAAGCCGCGCGCGCATTCAATGATGCGCTGACCTTTCTCAAGAGGCCAAGCCGCGTCGTGCTCCTTGTCGGTGTTGCGGAGCAAGGTGGCGAGCCGCCGGAAGTCGACGACATGGTGGCGCATCTCAAGCGCCGCGGCGTGGTGGGCGAGGTGGTCCGCTTCTCAACGGGCGAGGGCGATATCGGCAAGACGATTCTTGCCAAGGCAAAGGAGCTTCACGCCGACATGATCGTCATGGGCGCGTTTCATCATTCGCGCTGGCGCGAGTTCATCCTGGGCGGTGTGACGCTGACGATGCTCGAGGAAGCCACTATTCCGCTTCTCATGGCCCATTGACGCGTGATGACGATGCATCTTCTCAAGCTTTGCGTCGGCTGCGACAGCATCAAGGAGCTTGCCGACTGGCAGGCCGAGCGTCTGAAGCGCCTGAAGCGCGAGCGGAAACGGGTCGAGCTCTGCCACCGCACCTTGCAGACGCCCAAGCGGCGCGATGAGATCCTCGATGGCGGCTCGCTCTATTGGGTGATCAAGGGCTTCGTGCTCGTGCGCCAGCGCATTCTCGATCTCAGGCCCGACACCAAGGATGACGGCATCGCGTGTTGCGGCATCGTGCTCGATCGCGCGTTGATCACGACGCGCGCGCAGCCGCGTCGCGCCTTCCAGGGCTGGCGCTATCTCGATGCGGCCGACGCTCCGAAGGATGTCAGAGCCTACGACGAAGCGGCCGACGAGGTGCCGCCAGGCATGCGCGAGGATTTGCGCGAGCTCAGGCTCATCGACTGGTAGGAGCCGGCACGGCGACGTTGTCGAGGAGGCGCGTCTTGCCGAGATAGGCCGCCACCAGCACGCGGGCGCCTGGCTTCACGGGGCCCGAGAGCGGCTTCAGCGTGTCGGCGTCGCGCACCGCGACATAGTCGATGCGGAATCCTGCTGCTTCGAGCTTGAAGCGGCCGGCGAGCGCCGCGGCGTCGGCGCCTTCGCCGCGGGCGAGATCGGCGGCGACCTCTTCGATGGTCTGGTGCAGCAGGGGAGCCGTCTTGCGCTGCGCTTCGGTGAGATAGACGTTGCGCGAGGAAAGCGCGAGCCCGTCCGCCTCGCGCACGATCGGGCCGCCCACGATCTCGACCGGAATATTGAGGTCGCGCACAAGCCGCTTGATGACGAGGAGCTGTTGGTAGTCCTTCTCGCCGAACACGGCGATG
>DATJZL010000042.1:0-2891 GCA_035499115.1 Methyloceanibacter sp.
CCAAGGCGAGACCGAGGAAGATCAGAATCGGAAGGTATTCCCTGAGAAGATCTTCCATCGTCACCCCTTCGCCCTTCGGCGTCGCCAGCGTTGGGGCTGGCGCGAGCGACGGGACTCGAACCCGCGACCTCCGGCGTGACAGGCCGGCGTTCTAACCAACTGAACTACGCCCGCAAAAGCCCCAATCAGCGGGCGGAGAGATAAAGGCCCCATCATAGGGTGTCAAGCTTACCGCACGCGCGAAGACGTGCGTAAGTGCCCGAAAAATCTACGATTTCGAGGCGCAGCCTCAAGGAAACTGGTGGGCGATGACGGGATCGAACCGCCGACCTGTCCCGTGTAAAGGGAATGCTCTACCGCTGAGCTAATCGCCCGGCGCGCTTACTAGCACAGCTCAATTCAGCGCGTCTTTCAGCGCTTTGCTCGCCTTGAAGCGCGGCACGGTCGCGGCCGGGATCTTGATCTTCTCGCCGGTCTGCGGATTGCGCCCCTCGAGCGCCTTGCGGCGCGACACCTGGAAGGTGCCAAAACCCACCAGCAGGACCTTTTCCTTCTTCTTCAGCGATTTGGTGATCACCGTGAGGATCGCATCGACAGCGTTGGCGGCATCGACCTAGGAGAGGTTGGTTGAGGCGGCAATGGCGGCGATGAGGTCGTGCTTGTTCACGGGTCGGGGCCTTCGCAGGAGGAGTCGAGCGGCCTCAAGTGTAAGGGCGGCCACAAAACCGCGTCAACGTTGATCACCATATTTGGTAGAAGCCGCCCTCGCGAACCCACATGGGTTGCGGTTTGCGCAATAAAAAGCCCCGGAGCGCTCCGGGGCTTTTGCTGTCCGTTTGAACGGCCGCTCGTCAGTGAGCAACCACGCTCTGCTCGGTGCCCTCGCCCGGCTTCTTGGCCGGCGTCTCGAGGTCGTCAGGCCACTCGATAGCGACCAGCGGCTTGACCAAGGCGCGTGCCAGGACCTCATCAACAGTCGAGACCGAGACGATTTCCAGGCCCTTCTTCACGTTGTCCGGAATCTCGGGCAGATCGCGCTCATTCTCCTTGGGGATGAGCACGGTCTTGAGACCGCCGCGCAGCGCCGCCAGCAGCTTCTCCTTCAGCCCGCCGATCGGCAGGACCCGGCCACGCAGGCTGATCTCGCCGGTCATGGCGACTTCCTTGCGCACCGCCGTGCCGGTGAGCGCCGAGACGATCGAGGTGATCATTGCTACGCCCGCCGACGGACCGTCCTTGGGCGTCGCGCCTTCCGGCACGTGCACATGGATGTCGCGCTTTTCCATGACGCTCTGCTTGATGCCGAACATTGCCGCGCGCGAGCGGACATAAGCATTGGCCGCCTGGATCGACTCCTGCATGACGTCGCCCAGCTTGCCGGTGACGGTCACACGGCCGCGTCCTGGCACCAACACAGCCTCGATCTGCAACAACTCGCCGCCGACCTCGGTCCACGCCAGACCCGTGGTGATACCCACCAGATCCTCGAGTTCGGCCTCGCCATAGCGGAAGCGACGGACGCCGGCGTACTTGTCGAGGTTCTTGGCCCGCACCTTCACCTTGGCCGTCCCCTTCATGAGGATTTCCTTAGTGGCCTTGCGGGCGATGTTGGCAATCTCGCGCTCGAGGTTACGCACCCCCGCCTCGCGCGTGTAGTAGCGCACGATGTCACGCACGGCGTCGTCGTGGATGTCGAGTTCGCCTTCCTTGAGGCCGTTGGCCTCGACCTGCTTGGGAATCAGGTGCTTGCGGGCGATCGCCACCTTCTCGTCCTCGGTGTAGCCGGCCAGCCGGATGATCTCCATGCGATCCATCAGCGGCTGGGCCATCCGCAGCGAGTTCGCCGTGGTGATGAACATGACGTTCGACAGGTCGTAGTCGACCTCGAGGTAGTGGTCGTTGAACGTCGAGTTCTGCTCGGGGTCGAGCACCTCCAGCAGGGCCGATGACGGGTCGCCGCGGAAATCCGCACCCAGCTTGTCGATCTCGTCAAGCAGGAACAGCGGGTTCGACGACTTCACCTTCTTCATCGACTGGATGACCTTGCCCGGCAGCGAGCCGATGTAGGTCCGGCGATGGCCGCGGATCTCGGCCTCGTCGCGCACGCCGCCCAGCGACATGCGCACGAAGTTGCGGCCGGTCGCCTTGGCGATCGACTTACCGAGCGAGGTCTTGCCGACGCCCGGCGGGCCGACCAGGCAGAGGATCGGGCCCTTCATCTTGTCGACGCGCTGCTGGACCGCGAGATACTCGAGGATCCGCTCCTTGACCTTCTCCAGGCCATGGTGATCGGCATTGAGAACGTCTTCGGCGTACTTCAGGTCCTTGATGATCTTGGTCGGCTTGCGCCAGGGGATCGACAGCAGCCAGTCGAGGTAGTTGCGCACCACCGTCGCCTCAGCCGACATCGGGCTCATGGTCCGCAGCTTCTTCAGCTCGGCATGCGCCTTCTCGCGCGCCTCCTTGGAAAGGCGGGTCTTCTTGATGCGCTTCTCCAGCTCGGAGACCTCGTCGCGACCGTCCTCGGTCTCGCCAAGTTCCTTCTGGATCGCCTTCATCTGCTCGTTGAGATAGTACTCGCGCTGCGTCTTCTCCATTTGGCGCTTGACGCGGTTCCTGATCTTCTTCTCGACCTGCAGGACGCCGATCTCGCCCTCCATCAGACCGAGGATCCGCTCCAAGCGCTTTGAGACTGACTCGAGCTCGAGCAACTGCTGCTTGTCGGCGACCTTCAGCGCCAGATGGGCGGAGATGGTATCGGCGAGCTTGGCCGGCTCCTCGATCTTGTTGATCGAGACCACGACTTCGGGCGGCACTTTCTTGTTCAGCTTCACGTAGTTTTCGAACTCGGAGACAACGGTCCGGGCTGCAGCCTGGAGCTCGGCGGCATC
>DATJZL010000043.1:0-18447 GCA_035499115.1 Methyloceanibacter sp.
GTTCTCGGGGCTCGAGTCGATATAGCAATTGCGGCAAGTGATGTTGCAGAGGCTCCCGGTATTGATCCACAGCGTGCGCAAGGCTTGGAGCTTGACGCGCGCGCGCCGCTCACCCTTTGCCGTCCGCTCGGGATCGGCGAATTTGGCGAGTTGCGGGGTCGCGATGGCGAGATCGGTCATGGCGTCAGGTCCAAATGTCGCGCCACTATAGACAAACTCGGGCCGCGATGCCTGCTGACGAAGCGCTCGCTCGATCTCACGATATGGCGAGCCAGCGAGCGGCTTTTTGCCGGGCGATCTCCATGCTATCAATCGACCGGCGCGGGTGTAGCTCAGTGGTAGAGCAGTAGCTTCCCAAGCTACGTGTCGAGGGTCCGATTCCCTTCACCCGCTCCAATTTGCGCAAATCTCGTCGCTGACCCGTCCTGATATCGACAAGGTAACGCGACGCTCCCCCAAAATCGGAGTATAATGGCTCATTGGTCGCGGCTCGCTCGCGACTAGCGGCCCAATCGACCTTTAGCCCCGGGTGGCTGCGGCCCTCCAACTCGAAGTTCTGGAGGAGCCACAATGGCCAGCCAAGACCATATTCGAAACCCCATCGAGTGGGGATGGGGCCAGCTCTCCCATGCGGCCCTGACCGTGGGATCGCTTCCCCGGTCTCTACGCGGGAGCGACTATGCCCCACTGCCCGCAGTCCGTCGGATCGGCGTCGGCGACCTCAAGGATGCCTTGAGCAAAGGCCTCGACGATTTCGCCGCGTATCGAACCGACGTCATCTTCCTTTGCCTCATCTACCCGCTTGCCGGCATCGCGTTGCTGTGGCTGACCTTCGGCTACGACATGCTGCCGCTGATCTTTCCGCTCGCGTCAGGTTTCGCGCTGATCGGCCCGGTGGCGGCGGTAGGCCTTTACGAAATGAGCCGGCGGCGCGAGCAAGGAAGCCGCATTAGCTGGATGGATGCCTTCGGCGTGGTCCGCTCGCCCGGGTTCGGTGCGATCATGGTGCTGGGATTGGGGCTGCTGGCGATCTTTCTGCTCTGGCTGCTGACCGCCAGCTTGATCTACCAGCTCACGCTCGGGCCAGAGCCGCCGGTCTCGGTCGGAGCGTTCGTGCACGACGTGTTCACCACACGTGCAGGCTGGACGATGATCGTGGCGGGCGTGAGCATCGGTTTCCTGTTCGCGGCGCTGGTGCTCACGATCAGCGTGGTTTCGTTTCCGTTGTTGCTTGATCGCGACGTTGGGCTTCCCACCGCAGTATTGACGTCAATCCGGGCGGTGGCAGAGAATCCGGGTCCGATGGCGATTTGGGGCTTGATCGTCGCGGGCAGCCTCGTGATCGGATCGATACCGGCGTTCCTCGGACTCATCGTCGTCATGCCCGTGCTCGGACACGCCACGTGGCACCTGTATCGGAAGGTGGTGCGGTGAATCAGAGTTGATTTCGCGGTGCACGAGCGTGGAGCCCGTTCATGCCGAGCGCCGTGCGCGGAGCGCCGCAGCGCCGTGCTCGGTCTTCTCCCACTCGAAGCGTGCGGTCATGAACTGCCAGAGCGCCCGGTAGGCGGCGGCCGAGATCAGCAGCCAATAAAGCGGCATCATCGGCACGTCCTTCATGAGATGGCGATAGCCGCGCCCGCGCGCGCTCAAGAAGCCGACCGCCATGGACGCAAGATAGCCGGTCACCAGGTCGAACCAGGCGAGTAGCCAGAACGGCCAACCAAGAAGAGCTTCTGGCCGCGCGAGCAGGCTTCCCTGCGCGAGATCGATCCCGGCGAGCACATAGAACCAGGGATGCACCAGCGCCGACAGAATTGTGCCGTCCACGACAGTCTGGAAACCGAGGAAGCCAAGCGGGCCGAGCTCGCGCCACAGCTGACGTGGCGAACGCATATGCACGAGCCAGGTCTGCACATAGCCCTTGAGCCAGCGGGTGCGTTGCCGGAGCCATGACATCAAATGGCGAGGCGCCTCTTCGTAAGTGGTCGAAGGAATCATCGCGCAGCGATAGCCGCTGCGCACGAGCCGCATGCCGAGATCGGCATCTTCCGTGACGTTGAACGGGTCCCACGCCATCAGCCATTTGAGTGCCGCTACACGGAAATGATTGGACGTGCCCCCGAGAGGGATCGGCAGGCGAAGCCTGTCGAGAGTGGGCAGCAGGCCATCGAACAGCGCACTGTATTCGAGCGTGAACTGGCGCGTGAGCCAATTGTCCGACGCGTTGTCGATATTGAGCGCGGCCTGCACGCAAGCAAGGTTCGGCAGACCTTGGCGGAACGCAGCGAGCGCACGACGAAGCTGGTCGCGATCGGGCCGGTCCTCGGCATCATAGATGACGAGATATTCGCCGCGGGCGAAGGGCAGCGCATAGTTCAGCGCCTTCGGTTTGGTGCGCGGCTGAAGCTCGGGCACCACGACGATCTCCACATTGCCGGGAAGATTGAGCGCCCGCGCCGCAGCGAGCGTGTCGCGGTCAACCGCCTCGAGGATCAGCTTGATGTCGAGCTTGGCTGCCGGCCAGTCGAGATGCGTGAGGTCATGGACGAGCTGCGGCAGCATATGCGCCTCGCGATAGAGGGGCACGAGGAGGGTGTAGATGGGAAGCTCGGCGTCGGGCACCCGTGCCGAGACGGCCTCCCGCGCGGGCACCGCACCGCGCATCAGCCAAAAGGCCGCGACGATGCGGAGGCCGATGACCGGCACGAACAGCGCAACGAGAGCAAGCGTCACCAGCCAGATCGTATCGACCGGTGCCAGCGCCGCGGCCGAGAGCAATGCTAGTGTGCCGAGCGTGAGGCCGAGGCGCTGCCACAGAGCCGGCCGTTCCCGTGCGCTCCGGTCGGGATGCCGCGTGGCAAGACCCTCGACGGCGCCGCGGGCGAAGGTCTCGGCGAATTGGCGACAGATAGCGCCGCGAACCGACTGCGGCGAAGCGAGCGAGAAGTCGTGGGGCTTAAGCCGCGCGAGCATCTCGCGAAGCGCATTGGGGCGAAGGCGATCTGGCGCCAGCACGAAACGCCGCGAGGAAGCCCGCTCTTTCAATAGGCCGCTCGCAAGGCTCCGGCGCGGGCCAGCTCCCGCGGCCGGCGTTACGTCGCGAGGCGTAAGCTCTGCCTTGAAGGGTGTGCCGCAAGCTTCCGCAAGCGCGCGGTAGTAGTCCTCGGCACCGAGCCAGCCATTGGCGATCATCACCTCATGCGGATGAACGCCCCACTGCGCGGCGATTGCGGTTGCACGGGCGAGCGTTGCCGAATCGATGAAGCGGCCGACGAGAAAGCGATATTCCTGCTCAGGCAGAGCATTTGGACTCGCGCTAAGACGCGCAAGCCGAAGCTTGAGTCCGGACCTCTCAGCCACAAGCAACACGGGAATGCCCCCGAAACTTTCCCGCGACCAGTATTTGTGGAATCCAGCCGAGGCGCAATATTGATTGTGCCAATCTCGAGTTGCACGCGCGTGTTACAATGTAGAGTTTAGACTATAACAAATACAACCAGACCTTGCCACCGCCTCTTGGCACTCTGGCCCAAGCCGCGTTATGAGGGATGCGTGCTGCGACGCTTGCTCTCCGCTCTGACCGGCCTTGGCCCGGCGCCACTTTGGCTCGCCGTGCTCGTCTGCGCGCTGCTCGTCCTTGAGCCGCAGCAGGCGGTCGCTCAGGCCAAGAACGAAATCGTCCCCGACACATGGCATGGCGACGCACTCCGCCCCAAGCCCGATATGCGTGGGCTGAGCAAGCTTACATTCGTAACCGACAGCGATTATCCGCCCTTCCATTATTATGACGAGGTCGGTGCGCTTACCGGCTTTAACGTCGATCTCGCTAAGGCGATCTGCGATACGCTCGAGGTGCAATGCGAGGTCAAGGCGGTCGCTTGGGAGGATCTCATTCCGAGCCTCGACAAGGGCGACGCCGACGCGGCCATCGCCTCCATGCGGATCACCGCCGAGGCCCTCGAGAAGGCGGACTTCACGTCGCGTTATTACGCGACGCCCGCGCGCTTCGTCGCGCGCAAGGCGAGCGACCTCAAGGACATCAGCCCCGAGACGCTGACCGGCAAGAAGATCGGGGTCGCCAAGGATACCGGCCACGAGGCCTATCTCAAGAAATTCTTCCCTGGCGTCGCCGTTGCGAGCTTCGCTACCGCCGAAGATGCAGAGACGGCGCTGAAGGATGGAGCCATCGATCTCGTCTTTGGCGACGGCATTGGTCTCACCTTCTGGATCAACGGGGTGACCAGCGAAGGATGCTGCGAGTTCCGCGGGGGTCCCTATCTCGACACCACCTATTTCGGTGAGGGCGTCGGCATCGCGGTGAAGAAAGGGAACCGCCAGATGGTCTCGATCCTCAACTACGCGCTCGAGCAGGTCCATGCCACCGGGCGCTACGAGGAGCTGTTCCTGCGCTACTTCCCCATGAGCTTCTTCTGAGCGGCTTCACTCTTCTGTTGCGCGAAGGGGAGGAGCAGCGACCAGGCGAAGCGCGTCGGCGCCTCGCTCTGATACGGAGTGAGTCCGATGGTCATGCTCTGGTGGCCGCCTTCCGGCTGAGCCACGTAGGTTCGGAACAGACGATCCCACACCGAGAGATTGAAGCCGTAATTCGCATCGTGCTCACGCCACAGCACCGAATGATGCACGCGGTGCATATCGGGCGTGACGACGAGGAGACGCAAGGGCCGGTCGAACCATGAGGGCAGCGCGATATTGGCGTGGTTGAACATGGCGCAAGCGTTCAGGATCACTTCGAACAGGAACACGGCAAGCGGCGCCGCGCCGAGCGCCATGACCACCACGATCTTCCATAGCATCGACAGGCCGATCTCGATCGGGTGAAAGCGCACTGCCGTGGTCACGTCGATGTCGCGATCGGCGTGATGAACCCGATGCAGGCGCCAGAAGAGCGGGATCTTGTGCGAGGCGAGATGCTGCGCCCAGATGGCGAGATCGAGCGCGAGCAGCGCGACCACGACCTTGAGCCACTCCGGCCAATCGAGCTGGTTCAAGAGCCCGATGCCGTGCGCTTCGGCGTAGGACGCCGCCGCGATGGCAGCGAGCGGCACGGCGAGCATGGCCATGAGCCGGATCAGCACCGTGCCGGTGATGCTGATGCCGAGATTGGTCAGCCAGCGCCGTCCCTTGGGTGCGATCAGCCGGCGCTTGGGAGCGGCAAGCTCGATCACCGCCATGACCAGGAACACGAAGGCGAACACGACGAGACGGATCACCCTGTCGCTTTGGCCAAGAAGACCGTCCATGGCCGCATGTTAGCGTGGGGCTGGCGGGAAGTCAGTTGCTCTGCCGTGCCGCGAGCGAGAGCCCGATGACGCCGATGACGACGAGTGCCAGAGAGGCCATTTTGAACAGCGTCAACGGTTCGCGGAAATAGGCGATGCCGATCATTGCCGCAAGCGCCGTGCCGACACCCGACCAGACGGCGTAGGTGACCGAGAGATCGAGCCGCTTCAGCACGAGGATCACCGCCGCCGCCGAGCAGATATAAAAGATGGGAACAGCGAGCGAGGGCAGCGGCTCGGAGAAGCCGCGCGAGAGCTTCATCGAGGTGATGCCGGCGACTTCGAGCAGGATGGCGGCGAAGAGCAGGAGCCAGGGCAAGAGCTTCTCGGACATCTTCCGACTCAAGAGAAGGGCAAGCTCCTCATCCAACAGCGAAATTGCATGACGCGGTGATGACAGTGCTCACAAGAGCTCGAGCGGGCGCGCCCCGGTCGGCGGCGGGAAGGCGCGATCGAGTTCCGCGAGGTCGGTTTGGCTGAGGGAAATGTCGAGCGCCGCCCGGTTGTCGCGCACATGTTCCGCGTTCGAAGCTTTGGGGATGACCATCATGTCGGGCTGCCGGAGCACCCAGGACAGCGCGATCTGGGAGGGCGACGCATCGTGGCGGGCGGCTACAGCGGCGAGCGTGCGATCACGCCCGAGTCGCCCCTGCTCGATCGGCGAGTAGGCCATGATCGGCACGTGATGTGCGCGTGACCACGGAACCAGCCCGAATTCGATGCCACGCCGCCTGAGGTTGTAGACGACCTGATTACTGGCGCAGGCGTCGCCGCCTTGCAGCGCGAACAACGCCTCCATGTCCTCGACGTCGAAATTGCTGACGCCGAAATAGCGGATCGCGCCCTTGTCGAGCAGGGCCTCGAAGCCGGCGAGCGTCTCCTCAAGCCTCGGACGTCCTCGCCAATGCAGGAGATAGAGATCGATGCGGTCGGTCTTGAGCCGCCTGAGGCTGCGCTCGCACGCGGCGATGGTGCCGGCCCGGGTCGAGTTCTCGGGCTTGACCTTGCTGACGATGAAGCAGCCGTCGCGCCGCCCTTCGATCGCCTCGGCGACGACCTCCTCGGCACCGCCTTCGCCATAGAGTTCGGCGGTGTCGATCAGCGTCATGCCGAGATCGAGCCCCAATTTAAGCGCCGCGACCTCTTCGTCGAAGGCGCGCCGGCTCTCGCCCATGCGCCAGGTGCCTTGGCCGAGCCGCGGAACTT
The DNA here is from genome assembly GCA_035499115.1 of Methyloceanibacter sp. Lineage (GTDB taxonomy): Bacteria > Pseudomonadota > Alphaproteobacteria > Rhizobiales > Methyloligellaceae > Methyloceanibacter. The sequence goes on from DATJZL010000043.1 coordinate 6,510, forward strand.
TTTCGCCCGAAGGAAGCGTGACGGTGGGATGAGCGGACTGAGGCATGACCGGGCGACATATCATGCGTGAGGCGCGGCCATCTGAATGATGCCGCGCCTCGCAGGATAACGTCTCAGGATACTAACGGTTCAGGCCTTCTTCGCCGCAGCCGCTGGTGCCACCGCTCGATCACGCTCCTCTTTGCGCGAATGGAGCTGGAAGGCGAGGATCAGCAGGAACACGCCGAACACCAGCGCATAGGCGCCGATCCACATCGTCAACACCACGGCGCCGATCAGCGGCTCGATGACGAGGAGGATGCCGAAGATGATCGAGGCGATGCCGCCAAGCGCAAGCCACCAGCGCCCATGATCGAGATTGAGGCGGAAGGCGGCCGATAGCATCAGGATGCCGGAGACGGTTGCCCACACGGCGATGAGCCAGATCAGCGCGACGAGCGTGATGCCGGGCCACAACACGGCGATAACGCCGGCCGCGAGGTCGACCACGCCCTCGAGGATCAAGAGGCCCCACCGCTCGCCGTTCCGCGCCGCCTTGATGCCCGAAATGATGGCGAACACGCCGTCGACGAACATATAGGCGGCGAACAAAATGACGAATACCTGGACGGCGATGCCCGGCGTGAGCAGGCAAATCAGGCCGAAGATGATGCCCAAGATGCCGCGCAGACCCACAACCCACCAATTGTCGGCCAAGACCTCGCTTAGTGCGTCGCAGCGCGGATCGGACACGACGGTGCGACCTTTCGAAGATGTGCTCGCTGCCATGGAACTCTCCTTCTTTGATCAGCCAGGTTGATCAGGTAACCGACGCCCACGAGAAGACGCGAATCGATCAGGCGCCATGATGAAGCCTATCTAAACAGCGCAAGGGCTCATAGCGCAGTTGTCCACACCCCGCGACGCGCCTCTCACAGCTCCAAACCCACCTCCGAGGCAAGCCCCGACACCGTCTGGCGAAGCCACAGATGTCCCGGATCCTGGTCGAAACTCGCATGCCAAAGCAACGAGATGGTGAAACCAGGCAGCTCGATGGGGGCAGCACTCGTGGCGAGCCCGAAAGCCTCGGCAAAATAGCGCGCGAGCCGCGACGGCATCGTGGTAATCACCGGGGCGCGGCGGAGCACGAAGGGCACAGCGAGAAAGCCGGGCGTCGTCATGGCGATCGTGCGCTTGAGCTTATGCTTGGCGAGCGCCTCGTCGACGGCACCATGCGCGTCGTCGCTGAGGCTCGTCAGCACATGCGGCACGCGCAGATAGTCCTCGAGCGAGATCGGCGGGGTTAGCCTGAGCTGGTCTGGGCTGAACAGGCAGAGGAAATTTTCGGCGTAGAGCGAGCGGCGCTTGTGGTGGGTTTGACCCTGGGTGAACACGCCGATGCCGAGATCGAGGCTGCCGGCATCGAGCTCATCGAGCACGGACATGCGGTTGATCGGGCGCAGCCGCAACGAGACCCCCGGGGCCGAGGCACGGAGCCGCGCGAGAAGGGTGGGCACGACCGCCACCTCGATCGAATCGGCGAGACCGATGCGGAAAACCCGTTCCGCCGTCGATGGGTCGAAATCCTCGCGCTGCAGTACCGCAGCCTGGATCTGGGCGAGCGTCACGCGCACGGGATCGGCAAGAGCAAGCGCGCGGGGCGTCGGCCGCATGCCCTCGGCGCCTCGGGTCAGGAGCTCATCTCCAAACAGCGTCCGTAGTCGCGCGAGATTGTGACTCATGGCCGACTGCCCTAGCCCCACACGCGCAGCCGCACGGGTGACGCTCCGCTCCGTGAGCAAAGCATCAAAGGCAACGAGCAGGTTCAGGTCGAGCCGGCTCAAATTGGCGTGATCAATAGCTGTCATCGATATCATCGATTGGAATGATGATACTGAATCACGCATGTTTGACGCAACAGCAAAGCGGCCGCTGGTCAGCCACCTTGCAACTCGAGGCGAGGGCGGGCGGGGAGAAGGGCCATGAAAATCGCCATTGTAGGAGCGGATGACGTGGGCCGGTCGCTCGGCACAGCCCTGAGGTCGAAGGGACACACCATCGTCTACGGCATCCCTGAGCCGGAAAGATCTGACGAGCGCAACGCGAAATCTGTGGGCGAGGCGGTGAGGACCTCGGAGACGGTGATTCTCACCACCCCCTGGACGCTCACCGAGGCCCTCGTCTGTGAGCACGCGACCGATCTTGCCGACAAGATGGTCATTGATGCGACCAATCCGCTCAACCCCGCCATGACCGGACTCGCTCTCGGGTTTCTCACCTCCGGTGTCGAATTGCTACAGAGTCAGGCGCGTCAGGCGAAGTTCTTCAAAACCTTCAATTCGGTCACCGTCGGCGTTCTCGCCCGGCCGGACTTCGCGGAAGGCAAGGCCGCCATGTTGGTCGCGGGCCCGCAGGGTCCAGACAAGAAGATCGTCATGCGCCTCGTCACCGAGGTCGGCTTTGAGCCGATCGATGCCGGCGAACTCAAGGCGGCGCGCTTGCTTGAACCGCTCGCGATGCTGACGATGCAGCTTGCACTCGGCAAAGGCGACGTCGCCTTCGTCATGGCACGCCGTCAGCCGGGAAAGGATCACACGACCAGCGGGCGCGCCATGGCCGCCCAGGAGGCCGAATAGCCGATTGGCGTGGGAGATGCGGGGACCTCCATCTCGCGGCGCTCAATTCGCGGCGCCGCGAGATGGGCGGCGAACACACAACAAGCAATGCGCACCTCGCGCGCGTTTCTTCTGCGACATTTTGATTCTCTTTGCCCACGTTGCAAGTGGAACGAGATCGCTCCTCGGACCAAGCGCGCGGCAAATTCTCTCAGCTCCTGAGCGGCGTGATGTAGCGAAACAGCTTCATTGCCGCCCCATTCCTGTGTAAGGGCCTGATGCGAGACTGAATCTCAAGGAGCTTGAGGAGATGCGGGCGGCGCCACTCAACGTGGGCGTGATCGGAGGAGGCTTCACTGGAGCAGCGAGCGCAATTGCTTGCCTCGCTCGTCTCCCCGAGCCGTTCCGCTTGGTATTGATCGAGCCCTCGGCCGTACTCGGGCGTGGCGTTGCCTACGGCAGCCATCATCCGTTGCATCTCCTCAACGTGCGCACCCGCGATCTTTCGATTCGCGCGAGCCAGCCAGGCGATTTCCTCAACTGGGCCTTTCGCCAGCTCGATCAGGGCGAGAACCACGCCGGCCTGCACGACGCGCTCGCGCACACGTTTCTGCCGCGCCAGCTCTTCGGCGAATATGTGCGACAGCGCCTGTTCGAGACGGTCGAGCAGCGTCCGGATGTCGAGTTCTCCGTCATGCCGACCACTGCGCGCGCTCTTCGCGCCGAACGTGGCGGCTATCTGATCGAGCTCGATCGCGGGGAAAATGTGCTTTGCGACGCCGTGATCCTCGCTACCGCCTATGGCGTGCAACGAGCTTCGACCAGAGGTGCGCTTGCACCCTTCGAGCCGCTGCCGCCCGAGCGGGTTGCGCGCGCGCAATCGATCGCCGTGATCGGAACGGGCCTCACCATGGTCGACGTGCTGATCGGTGCGCGGCGCGACGGCTTCCAGGGTATCGCCACCATCATCTCGCGACGCGGACAATTGCCGCGCCCGCATGCCGCGAAGGGCGTCGTGCCCCACCAACTCGCTTTGCCACGCTCGAAGCGCGTGTCGATGCTCGAGGCTTCCCTCAGGATCGCTTGCGAGATTGCGGAGGACGGAGGCGCACCCTGGCAAGCCGTCATCAATGGCTTGCGGTTATCGCTGCAGGACATTTGGCAAGGGCTCCCAGACAGTGAGCAGGCGCGCTTCCTCCGGCATCTTCGGCCGTTCTTCGATGCGCACCGCCATCGACTACCGATTGAGGTGCATGCGCGGCTCATGGGCGAGTTTGACAAGGGCCGTGCCATGTTGCTGCGGGGCTCGGTGACGAAGGTCGAGCGGAGCGGCGAGGGCTTCAAGCTGGAAATCTTGCGGCGTGGTGCCGCGACACCCGAGCTCATGGAGAGCGATCTCGCCTTCGCGTGTTCCGGCTTCAAGCCCGATCTCGATCAACCTCTGATCAAGGGAATGATCGAGGCGGGGCTTGCCCGCCCCGACATCCACCGCCTCGGACTTGCCGTCGAACCCACCGGACAGGTGCTTGGTCGTGGCTCTGACGTCACGAGAGGTCTGTTCGCTATTGGTCCGCTGTGCCAAGGGACCTTGTGGGAGATCACCGCCGTGCCAGAGATCGTGCGCCAAGCCGACGCCGCCGCGCGCAGCCTTGCCGCTTTGCAGGCGCCCGTTCGCGAGAGCGGCGCCCTGCGCGCTTGAAGAAGGGCGGACGGGGGTCCCTGCCTCGCGGATCGGCCAAGCGGCGTTAAACTTTCATTATGGTTAACGTAGTTAACGTTCTCTGGCCCTCAAAAAGCCACGAAACGCCTGAAAATCAATGTCTTTCCCGCTCGGCGGCAGCCGAGTGGGCATTAACCATGTCGTGAGTATCGTCAGCACTTCTGGGGCCGGGGGAAGGAAGCTGATGAGATGCGTAGTCTTGCCATTCTTGCGCTTGCCCTTGGCGTGACGGCCGGCGTGAGCAGCCCTTGCGCCGCGCAGAGTGAAATGGCCGGCAGCCAGCCCCATTCCGTCTCTGTTGCGAAGCAAGCGGCGCCGGAGCGTCTTGCTCCGCCGCAAGCGGATGTGGCGGTCGCCGCGCCGACGCCGGCGGCGCCGCCCGCACCGCATCCCGCCGCAGCTCCCGTGACCGTTCCTGTGCAAGTCTACGCCACCATTCCGCAGCCCATGACGCATCCCATGACAACGACGCCGATCGAGCTACAGGCCGCACCCGAGCCGCAAGCCGCTTTCGCGTCGGCCGAGAAGCTGCTCGATTGGGTCACCAACTATCGCAAGCATCCGAACTCATCGCGCGTGCCCGCCGCCGTTCACGCCATGCTCGACTTCGGCCTGTTCGGCGACGAGGACAAGGAGTGGTTCTGCATCGGCTTCATCGCCGGCGTGCTCGGCACCAATCCAAAAGACGGCCCTGGTCTCATCCCGAGGATGTTCCCGATGCCCGACAAGGAGCAGGCAGTGATCATCAGGGCGATCGCCTATTCCGGGCGCCCGGACTGGCGCGACCTGCTCGAGAGAAATTCCGCGCGCATGCCGCTCAGGCGTCCACTGATCGACGACTTCCTGCAAGGCAAGCGGCCAACTCTGATGGAGCTGCCGCTCGTCGATGGCGGCTCTTCCGGAATCTACGCGCTGTGGGGCTATTACGTCGCGACCGGCCAGCACGAGCCCGTGGTTCGCATCATGCAGGCGCTGCAATGGTCGCGGCGGAAGGACGACAACAGTTTCTCCTTCAAGAAGATCTTCACCGGCTGGGGCCACGACCCTTCAGCCGTCGAGAAGATCACCACCGGCGGCACCGCCAAATGGACGCTCGCCTCTTATGCCGAGCGCGATCGCGAGCTTCTCGAGCTTTATCGCGCCGAGGTCCCGCGTCAGCCCGAGGCGATTGCGACCCCGCTCAAAGATGTGATCGCCGCCGCCGAGGCGTTCGAATCGGAGACGGTGCGCAAGGATCAGTTCGGCGCCATCGAGGACGCACAGAAGGCGCAGATGACCAACGAGGCGGGCATGACCAAAGGCGCGACGGCAGGCTCGATCGCGATCGCCACCGGCTGCGTTGCGGCGACAGCTCTCGGCCAGCCTGAGATCGCCATCCCCTGTGTGATCGGCGGCGCGCTCTATACCGGCGCGGTCAAGCTCGCCCACTGAGCGGCCGGAGTAGGCTATTCGGTGCCGCGGCGAATGAAATAACCGACGACGAGACCAAGCCCGAGCGCGAGCACGAGCGAAGCGGCCAGATTGTCCTTCATGGCTTCCTCGGCATCATGCGCGGCATCCGACGCGAAATGCCGCGCGCGCCCGAGCCGGCGGCTCGCCTGAGTACCCGCGCTCTGCGAGAGATCGTGAACATAGGCACGCAGGCTATCGAGCTGATCGTGCAGATCCTCGATATCGAGATCCTTGAACAGCCTTGACGCCTTGCGCTCAGCCCTGGGCCAACTCAGCATGTTTCTCTTCCTCCTGTGAACCGAACGCCGCCCCGACGGAGCGCGAGCATAGCAGAAACCGTAAAGCGCCCCGCCGCGTTCCACGGGCTTATGATCGAATGCCTGGAACTCTGCTTAGAGGACGAGGTTGCGCGCCCTGATGCCGCGCTCGATCGCCGCCGCGGTCAGCCTGTCGAGATCGAGAGTGTCGCGCAGCATCTCGAGGAAGCGCGTCTCCTCGGGCTTTACGTCCTGATCGGCCGCGGCGATCTCGAGTGCGACGGCGTAGGCCGTTTCGCGCAGCTTCTTGGGTAGCCCGCCCTTGATGAGGGCGAGCGCACGGTCGAGCCCGCCGTCCTCGCTCAACACCCCGCCGCAAGCTTCTGCCGTCTTGACCAGCCTCTCCTGATCGAAATCGGCGAACACCGGCAGGTTGGACACGATCTCGCCGATGCGGGCGAGCTCGGCGTCGGTCATGGTCCGGTCCACGGCCGACATGGTGACCATCGCAAAGATCAGTGCGGCGTGATGGTCGAGCGGCTCGGTCATGGCGCGAAAGCTCCCTCTGGTTTTGCCGAAGCGTGCGGCGGCGCGACCGTAGGCAATTGCGGGTGGCCGGGCAAGCGCGGAAATCCCGTCCGGAACCACCCTCCAGCAGCGCCTGCGACGCCCGGAAACACTGGCGCTCTGCGGAAAACTGTGAAATTGGTCGGGCCCCGCAGATTTCTCCGACTACGACAGTGCCCGATACGAAAACCACGGCCCGCCCCGCCAAGATCGAGGTGAACTCGGAGCTCCTGGCGCATGCCCATGTCAGCAAGGCGTGGCCCTTCGAGGAAGCGCGCAAGGTCCTGAGCCGGCTGAAGCGTATTCCGAAACCGACCGGAGCCATCATCTTCGAGACCGGTTACGGTCCTTCTGGCCTTCCGCATATCGGCACCTTCGGCGAGGTCGCGCGCACCACTATGGTGCGGTATGCCTTCCGCGTTCTCACCGAGGACAAGGTGCCGACGCGGCTCATCGCGTTTTCCGATGACATGGACGGCCTCCGCAAGGTGCCCGACAACATCCCCAATAAGGAGATGGTCGCCGAGCACCTCGGCAAGCCGCTCACCCAGGTGCCGGATCCGTTCGGCGATCACAAGAGCTTCGGCCACCACAACAATGCCCAGCTCAGGTCCTTCCTCGATACGTTCAACTTCGACTACGAGTTCCTGTCGGCCACCGAATGCTACACGAGCGGCCGCTTCGACAAGACGCTCCTCAAGGTGCTGGATCATTACGATGCGATCCGCGACGTGATTCTGCCCACGCTCGGGCCGGAGCGTCGGGCCACTTACAGTCCGTTCCTGCCCATCTCCCCGACCACCGGAAAAGTGTTGCAGGTGCCGATCGTCGACCGCGACCTCGCCTCCGGGTCGATCGTCTACAAGGATCCCGACACCGGAAGGCTCACCCAAGTTCCCGTCACGCGCGGCCATTGCAAGCTGCAATGGAAGGCCGACTGGGCGATGCGTTGGGCGGCGCTCGGCGTCGATTACGAGATGGCGGGGAAGGACCTGATCGACTCGGTGCGCCTGTCGGGACACATCTGCCGCATCCTCGGCGCCCAGCAGCCGGAAGGTTTCAACTACGAGCTCTTCCTCGACGAGAACGGGGAGAAGATCTCCAAGTCGCGCGGCAATGGGCTCACCATCGAGGAGTGGCTCACCTACGCCTCGCCCGAGAGCCTCGCGCTTTACATGTTCCAGAGCCCGCGCAAGGCGAAGCGTCTCTATTTCGACGTGATCCCGCGCGCGGTCGACGAATATGTCGGCCATCTCGCCGCTTACCCCAAGGAAGAGCAGGCGGCCAAGCTGATGAATCCCGTTTGGCACATCCACAGCGGTGAGCCCCCGGCGGCTGAGCTTCCCATCAGCTTCGCGCTGCTCTTGAACCTCGCCAGCGCATCGAACTCCGAAGACCGCGAGGTCCTGTGGGGCTTCATCCGTCGCTATGCGCCGGACGCAACGCCGAAAGCCCACCCTCTGCTCGATCAGCTCGTCGGCTATGCGATCCGTTATTTCCATGCCTTCGTGAAGCCGAACAAGCATTACCGGCCGCCGTCAGCGAACGAGCGTGCGGCGCTGCTCGATCTCGACGCGCGGCTCGCCAAGTTGCCGAACGGAGTGCTCGCCGAGGAGATCCAAGCCGAGGTCTATGCGGTCGGCAAAGAACACGGCTTCGAGCCGCTGCGCGAGTGGTTCGCCGCGCTCTACGAGGTTTTACTCGGTCAGACGCAAGGCCCCCGTTTCGGCTCTTTTGTCGAGCTCTATGGCATTGCCGAAACTCGCGCGCTCATCGCCAAGGCGCTCGCGGGCGAGCTCGTCACGGCGAGTTGACGGTCCTGAGGTCGCTTAGGATCACGTTTTTGGCATGAGTGTTGCTGGAAACATTCTGTGCACACCGCGTTGCGGTAAGCGGCGCCGAATCACGGCCCTGAAGCGCGGGCTCGGCGGCGCCTAACTTGTCGGGATTTCCCGGGACGAGGACATGAATGATTAAAATTCGGGCAGGTTATCGCATCTCCTACGACTGCCCTCAGCCGACCCCGATGATCCTCACGTTGAGCGTTCACCCCAGCCGACGTGGCGACCTCATCACCCCGGATCACATGCGCATCGACCCGCATGTGCCGGCGACGGAATACACCGACCGCTATGGCAATATCTGCCACGTGATCCGCGCGCCGGCGGGGCGTATCACCCTCTCCACCGATTTTAGGGTTCGCGATAGCGGGGAGACCGACGCTGTCGCGCCCGATGCGACGCAAGCCCCGCTTGAGACGCTGCCCGTCGACACGCTCGTCTATCTATTGGGCAGCCGCTATTGCGAGACGGACCGGTTGTCGAGCTTCGCCTGGTCGACTTTCGGGAAGATCCCGCAGGGGTGGACTTTGGTTCAGGCCATCGTCGATTTCGTGCACGACCACGTCACCTTCGGCTATCCGCATGCCGATGTGAGCCGCACGGCCCACGACACATTCGTCGAACGCAAGGGCGTGTGCCGCGACTTCGCCCATCTGGCGGTGACGCTCTGCCGCTGCATGAACGTGCCGGCGCGCTACTGCACCGGCTATCTCGGCGATATCGGCATACCGCCCGACCCGTGTCCCATGGATTTCAGCGCTTGGTTCGAGGCTTATATCGGCGACCGCTGGTACACGTTCGACGCCCGCCACAACACGCCGCGCATCGGCCGCATCCTCATTGCGCGCGGTCGCGATGCCACCGATGTTGCCATCACCACGTCCTTCGGCCCGCACACGCTTGCCGAGTTCGAGGTTGTCACCGACGAGGTGAAAGAGACTGAGCCGGCCTTGTCGTGAGCGTGAAACGATAAGTTGCGCAAATCCCACAACTTAAGCGCATTTTGCGCGAACCCAATTCAGCACGTTTTAGAGGTTTGTGACTATAGCGTGGGCACCCCAACCCAGGAGGAGCCCCACATGACCTTCAAGTACGTTCTCGCCGCCGCCGTCGTCTTCGGCTTTGCCGGCGCCGCTGTCGCCGCCGACGCGAGTCAGTTCGTCATCATCAAGGACAAGAGCCAGCACTGCCGCGTCGTCGAGAAGAAGGTGGTGAGCGAGGACGAGCTTGGCGAGCAGGTCGGTAAGCAGGCCTATCCGAGCTTCGAGGAAGCCAATATCGACCTCAAGGTCGTGTGCGTGAATCCATAGGCTTCGAGCCGCGCCGCCTTCTCCCTTGGGCGGCGTTTGCATTTGCGAGGACGCGGAACGGGTGTTCGCCCGCTCCGCGCCTTTTTGTCTCGCGGGCCGGAACGAGCCGCCGATGAGGGCTGGTTCCGGGCTTCGCGCGTTACTCCTGCTCAGGAGTCAAGATAGACTGCGCTGTCTGGGCAAGGAGAACCTGACATGACCATATCAAGACTGATGTTGGCTGCCGCGCTAGGAGCTCTGGTGCTCGGCATAATGGGATTGGTCCCGGCACGCGCGGAGGCCGCGACCCTGTTCGACAAGCACATCCTGCTTGCCGCCGACGATGCGCCCCCCGCTGATGCCGATACCGGCGCAGGCGGTAGTCAAGACTCGGCCAAGATGGGCGAGGGGCCCGGCACGCATACCGGCGATGATCAGGGGGCGACTCCCGAGAACGACACGCAGAAGGTCGATCAGCCGCCACGCCGCAACGAAACCACGACCGATCCTTCTGGCGATCAGGGCGACGCCGGCAAATAGGTCGAGGCTCCTCGAGCTCGCGCACTAATGGCTTAAATCGTCGAGGATAGTGCGCATCTCGATCGCGCGCTGTCCCGTGGTCGCGCGCATGCAGTTACCCGCGGCGACCGAGGCGAAGGTGCCACCCTCGTAGCGCTTCTCCCAATAGCCGCATTTAGCGTCGCGAAACTGGATCCAGGCGCGCTGCGCCTCCTTCAACGCCGCCGCGGCGTCGGGTTCGTCCGCGAGCCGCTTCACAGCCTCCCCATACCAGTCGTTGAGATAGTCATCCCAGATCTTCTGCTCGCGCGTCTGGCAGAAGACGATGGTCATGGTGTTCGCGCCAGGCGCGTTCGGACAGGGATCGGCGACAAGACCGATGCAGGCGCTCATTTCCTTGAGCTCATCCTCGCCCCCGTTCTTATCGAGGCAGTCGGCGATGATCTTGCGCTCGGCCGCCGTCGGCTCGTCGCTTTGAGCGCGTGCGTGCGCTGCCGTGAGCACGAGAAATAACAGCGTGATGGCGACGGAACGCATCATCGTGGCGCGAAGATCGTAGCCTCGGCGTCGGTGGCGATCGCCTGCATCTCGATCGCTCTGCGCCCGGTCTCGGTGCGCTTGCAATCCGCGACCATGATCGTAGCCATGGTGCCTCCTTCATACTCTTTCTCCGAGACGGCGCATTTCGCGTCGCGGAAGGCGATCCAGGCGTGCTGCGCGTCCTTCAGCGCTCCGCCCGCCGCCGAATCGAGATGCGCGCGCGCATCCTGAAAGGCCTTGTTCAGCAGATCGTCCCAGATGCGCGTCTCACGCTCCTGGCAGCCGACCGCGGTTGCCGTATCCTTGTCGATGCACGGGTCGGAGATCAGCCCGATGCACGTGCTCGCCTGCTTGAGCACCGCCTCATTGGCTGTGCGCTTCAGGCATTTGTCGATTGTTCCGCGCTCTGAAGCGGTCGGTTCAAACGGGTCGTCAGCGCGGCCTGGCGACGAAGTGAGAAGGAGAATGCCGAGAGCAGTCGCGATGCGCTTCATGTCGATGCCCGTATCGTCGCCGAGGCTCACCGATGAGGTGAGCTCCGGAGGATTAGCCGCTTTTGTGGGGAATGACAAAGAGAGCGTTTACTGCGAGCCGCGCCAAATGCCGATCTTCTCTTTCTTGGCGGCGACCTCGGCGTCAGCGAGCGCCTTCTCGGAGGGTTCTTTCGGATTCGCCCAGCCCTGGCGCACGAGCCACGTCGAAAGATCGGTTCCGGCCACGCTGCAGCGCGCGGCGAAGGCCTTCTGCTCGCCGCCCTTGGGCAGAACGCAACTGACCGCGCGGGTGCGGATCAATTTGGTGAGCGCGCTATGTCCCGCAGCCCCACAGCCCCAGGATTTGCCCTTGGCATCCTTGCAATTCGCCTTGGCGTCGCGCGCGGCGATATCGGCAAGCGTGATGACGATGCCGCCCGATTGGATGGTGCCGGCGTCGATGACGCGCACCTTGTAATAGAGCTTGGTCACCGGCGGAGCCGCGTCAGTCGCCTTGTCTTTCTGTAACGCCGCAAGCCGCTCGGCCTCCGCCTTCTCGGACGCGAGCATATTCGGCTTCGGCGGAGCAGCCGGATCGGGAACGGCGTGCACTTGCGGTGCCGGGGCGACCGGTTGGGGCGCGGCCGGCTGCACTGGCGGGGGAGGAGGAGCAGGCGGCTCTGCGG
>DATJZL010000044.1:0-2079 GCA_035499115.1 Methyloceanibacter sp.
GGCTCGGCGCAAATGGGCATGGCGGTCGAGCTTCGAGTCGACCACGCCGCCCGCACGGCGACTCGAGCCAACCATTCGGCGACCCATATCCTGCACGAGGCGCTGCGCATGGTGCTTGGCGATCACGTAGCGCAGAAGGGCTCGCTCGTTTCGTCCGAGCGGCTCCGGTTCGACTTCGCCCACCCGAAGCCGATCAGCCGTGCCGAGATCGAGACGGTCGAGGACATCGCCAACAGCATCGTGCTCGAGAACGCCGAGGTGACGACGCGGCTCATGGGCCTCGACGACGCCCGCAACCTCGGCGCGCGGGCGTTATTCGGCGAGAAATACGGCGACGAAGTGCGCGTCGTCAGCATGGGCGAGATCGAGGACGCCGCCCATCACGAGCGGACCTATTCGATCGAGCTCTGCGGCGGCACCCATGTCCGCCGCACCGGCGACATCGGCCTCATCGCCATTGTCGGCGAGAGCGCGGTCGCGGCCGGGGTGAGGCGCATCGAAGCCAAGACGCGGGACGGAGCGCGCAAGTGGCTCGAAGCCGATGCTCGCGGGCTTGCCGATGTCGCCGGATTGCTCAAGACGCCGGCGGGCAAGGCCGCCGAGCGGCTTGAAGCGCTGATCGACGACAAGCGCAAGCTCGAGCGCGAGCTCGCCGAGGCGAGGCGGAAACTGGCGATGGGCGGGGGCGCGGCGGATTCCACCGCGGCGCGCGATGTCGGCGGCGTCAAGCTCTACGCCCGCGCGGTAAGCGGGGTCGAAATGAAGGACCTGAAGTCGCTGGCCGACGAGGCCAAGCAGAGCGTCGGCTCCGGCGTGGTCGCGATCGCGGCTGAGAGCGGGGATGGCAAGGCGAGCATCGTCGTCGCAGTGACCCCCGATCTGACGGGCCGGTTCAACGCCGTCGAGCTGGTGCGGCTCGGTTCAGCTGCGCTCGGCGGCAAGGGCGGCGGCGGCCGGCCCGACATGGCCCAGGCCGGCGGCCCGGATGGCGCGAAGACCCGCGAGGCGCTGGCGGCGGTCGAGGCCGGCGTGCGCCGCGCGGCGGGGGCGTGAGGCGGAGCCGAATCACCCTCACCCCGGCCCCCTCCCGCAAGCGGGAGACGCGGCCCTTCTCTTCTCTCGCTCGCGGGAGAAGGCAGCCGCGCGCAGCGCGGTCGGATGAGGGGCCTGCTAAGCCATCGCCTGTTTGAGATTGGCGTCGATCTTGTCGAGGAAGCCCTCGGTCGACAGCCATTTCTGCTCCGGGCCGACCAGCAGCGCGAGGTCCTTGGTCATGAATCCGGCCTCGACCGTCTCAACGCACACCCGCTCAAGCGTCGAAGCGAATTTGGCGAGCGCCTCGTTGTCGTCGAGCTTGGCGCGATGGGCGAGGCCGCGCGTCCAGGCGAAGATCGAAGCGATCGAGTTGGTTGAGGTCTGACGGCCCTTCTGATGCTCGCGGTAGTGGCGGGTGACGGTGCCGTGCGCCGCCTCGGCTTCGACCGTCCGCCCGTCCGGCGTCATGAGCACGCTGGTCATGAGGCCGAGCGAGCCGAACCCTTGCGCGACGGTGTCCGACTGCACGTCGCCGTCATAGTTTTTGCATGCCCACACATATCCGCCCGACCATTTCAGCGCCGCGGCGACCATGTCGTCGATCAGCCGGTGCTCATAGGTGATGCCGAGCGTCTGAAACCGGCTCTTGAACTCGGCGTCGTAAACTTCCTGGAAGATGTCCTTGAACCGGCCGTCATAGGCTTTGAGGATCGTGTTCTTGGTCGAGAGGTAGACCGGGTACTTGCGCATGAGCCCATAGTTCAACGACGCGCGGGCGAAGTCGCGGATCGAGTCATCGAGATTGTACATCGACATCGCCACCCCCCCGCCGGGGAACTTGAACACTTCTCGCTCGATCACCTTGCCGTCGTCGCCCTCGAACCGCATGGTGAGGCGGCCCTTGCCAGGGATCCTGAAATCGGTGGCGCGATATTGGTCGCCATAGGCGTGGCGGCCGATGACGATCGGCTGGGTCCAGCTCGGGACCAGGCGCGGCACGTTCTTGCAGATGATCGGCTCGCGGAAGATGACGCCGCCGAGAAT
>DATJZL010000045.1:0-2032 GCA_035499115.1 Methyloceanibacter sp.
CGCCGCCGGCTCCGGCTCCAGAGGCAGCACCTCCAGAGGCGGCACCTTCGGCCGAGACACCACCGGCTCCGGCTCCAGAGGCAGCACCTCCAGCCGAGACGCCGCCAGCTCCGGCTCCAGAGGCAGCACCCGCCGAAACTCCGGCAGGTCCCGCCGCCGAGGCCGAGCCGTCGACGGGGGATGACTATTTGTCATCGCAGCCACAGCCGGTTTATCCCGACGGGCCGCCCGACGCCCAATAGTCCCTTGCGGATCGAGCCTCAGCTCGATCCGCAATTTCAGCCAGTGCGGCAAGGCAGACCCGCATGACCGATAATTCATTTGGTCGCGTGGCCTGCCATGCTAACTTTGCCGCGTCATGGCGCGCGGCGAAAACGCCGCCATAAGCCATTTTCCCTCACATGGAGCTCGTTTCCTCGCTCATGATCTGGCTACGCCTCGCCCTTGTAGTTGTTCTTGCCGGGCTTATCTCCGGACCGCTTCAAGCCGAGGATGCGCCCGTCCACCATCACGCACTTTCGCTGATCGGCGAGCCGAAATACCCCGCAGATTTCAAGCAGTTCGATTATGTGAACCCCGATGCGCCGAAAGGCGGTATCGTACGCATGGCCGACATCGGTTCCTTCGATAGCCTCAATCCGGTGCTCTACAAGGGCGAGGCCGCTGCGGGGCTCGGGCTCGTTTATGAGAGCCTGATGGCCGATAGCCTGGATGAGCCCTCGACCTCTTACGGATTGATCGCCGAATGGGCGAGCTATCCGCCCGACTACTCCTCAGTCACCTTCAAGCTGCGCGACGAGGCGCGCTGGCAGGACGGCACGCCGATCACGCCAGAGGACGTGATCTATTCGCTCGGCGTGAACAAAGACGCCAACCCGCGCATGGGCCTCTATTACAAGAATGTCTCGCGCGCGGAGGCTACGGGTCCGAACGAGGTCACCTTCTATTTCGACGTCAAGAACAACCGCGAGCTCCCCATGATCATGGGTCAGCTCACCGTCCTTCCCAAGCACTACTGGACGGGTAAGGACGCGAGCGGCAATCAGCGCGACCCGATGAAGACGACGCTCGAGCCGCCGCTCGGCTCAGGTGCCTATCGCATCAAGGACGTGAAGCCCGGCCGCTCGATCTCCTACGAGCGCGTCGCCGATTATTGGGGCAAGGACCTCCCCGTTAACAAGGGCCAATGGAATTACGACGAGATCCGCTTCGACTATTACCGCGACGAGACGGTCGCGTTCGAGAGCTTCAAGGCGGGCAATCTCGACTATTGGCTCGAGTCGAGTGCCAAGAACTGGGCGATGGCTTACGACTTCCCCGCTTTGCGCGACGGCTTCGTCAAGCGCCAGGAGGTACCGATCGAGCGCACGCAGCCGATGCAGTGCTTCGTGTTCAATCTCAGGCGCCCGCAATTCGCCGACCGCCGCGTGCGGCAGGCCTTCAACCTCGCCTTCGATTTCGAGTGGGCCAATAAGAATTTGTTCTACGGTCAATATGCCAGGGTGGGGAGCTATTTCCAGGGAAGCGAGCTGGCAGCGGAGCCCGCGCTCCCTCAGGGTCGCGAGCTCGAGATCCTGAACGAGGTGAAAGATGGTGTTCCGGCGGAGGTGTTTACCGAGGTGCACAAGAATCCGGTGAACGCCACGCCTGAGGATGCGCGAAACAATCTCCGCAAGGCGGCCATGCTGCTCAAGGACGCGGGTTACGAGATCAGGAACGGCGTGCTGACCAACGCTAAGACCGGACAGCCGATGACGGTCGAGTTCCTGCTCGTCTCGCCGCTGTTCGAGCGCATCGTGGAACCTTACATCGCCAATCTCGACAAGCTCGGCATCAAGAGCACGATCCGCATGGTCGACTCGGCGCAATATACGCGGCGGCTCAACGTGTTCGACTACGACATCGTGGTCGGCAATTTCGCCCAGTCGGATTCGCCGGGCAACGAGCAGCGCGACTTCTGGGGATCGGAGGCGGCCGGCCGCGAAGGCAGCCAGAACCTGATTGGCGTCAAGAGCCCGTCTATCGACAAGCT
>DATJZL010000046.1:0-12969 GCA_035499115.1 Methyloceanibacter sp.
CCTTGGCAGGCGCACTCGCGTCTCCCGTGGCGGGTGGACTCACCTCCTCGATGACTGGGGGGCTCGCGTTGCCTCCGGCTGGAGGGGTCGCATTCTCGGCATGCGCGAAGCCCGGTAGGGCGAGAAGCAGCGTCGCCGCCAAGGCCGCGCCGGGGGTGAGGGGGGCAGGGGCGCGAAAGCGCATGGGAAACCTCCTTGGACACTCAAGATTCTTGCGGTTGGCGGCTAGCTTTAGTGGAGGCTTGGGGCGCCCGTCAATTGAACTTCCGTCCATGTTTTCTCGGGCAAATCGGCGGATGTGAGAGCGACCGAAGCCATTTACCACGCTCTACAGAGCGCCGGAGCCAGAGTATAAGGGCGCCCGAGGCGCGGACGCGGTCACGGCGGGATCGAGCCGATAGAAGGGGGCACCATGACGCTCATAGCCATTTTGCTGCCGATGTTCGCTCAGGTCGTGCTGACATTCGTGCTTCTGTTCTGGATGGGCTATCTCCGAATTCAGGCGATCCGAGCAGGGGACGTCGATCCGCAGCAGATCGCCTTGCGCGAGCCAAACTGGCCTCCGCGTGTGCTCCAGATCGGCAACGCCTTCCATAACCAGCTCGAGCTGCCGATCCTGTTTTATGTCGTGGTCGTGCTCGCGCTCGCCACCGACTCGCTCGATGTCATTCTCTGCCTGCTGTCGTGGATGTTCGTGCTCGCCCGCTTCGTCCATGCCTATATCCACGTGACCTCCAACCGGCTCGATCGCCGCACCGGTGTGTTCGGCATCAGCGCCATCGCGCTCCTCCTGATGTGGGTCATCGTCTTTGCCCGCATCACGCTGTTTGCCTCGACCTGATGACACCTGGGGCTCGAGCGAGCGCGGCCATCGAGGTTCTCGCCGATATCGAAGCGCGCAAGCGCCCAGCCTCCGAGGCGCTGAAGGATTGGGGGCTGGCCCATCGCTTTGCTGGCTCGGGCGACAGGGCGGCGATCGGCAATCTCGTCTTCGACGCGTTGCGCAAGCGCGCCTCGAGCGCCTACGCGATGGGCGAGGACAGCCCCCGCGCGCTCGTGCTGAGGACGCTTGTCACCTCCTGGCACAAGACGCCGGAGGAGGTCGCGGCTCTCGCCGATGGAAGCCGCCATGCGCCGGAACCATTGAGCGAAGCCGAGCTTGCCGGGCTGAAGCGTGAAATGCCAGCCGATGCGCCGGCGCCCATTCGTGGCGACTACCCTGACTGGCTTGAGCCGCTGTTCGTGCGGGCCTTTGGGGTGCGGGCCGGCGCGGAGGGTGCCGCGCTTGCCGAGCGGGCTCCCGTCGATCTCAGGGTCAACACGCTGAAGACGACGCGCGAGAAGGTGCTGAAGGCATTACAGCGCTTTTCGCCGACACCGACGTCTCTCTCGCCGACGGGGGTTCGCATCCTACAAGCCCCGGGTCCCGGCCGCGGCCCGCACGTCGAGGCCGAAGCCGGCCATGGCAAGGGCTGGTACGAGGTGCAGGACGAGGGCTCGCAGGTCGCCGCCCTGCTTGCCGGCGCCAAGGCCAAGGCGCAGATCATCGACCTTTGCGCCGGCGGCGGCGGCAAGACTCTGGCGCTTGCCGCCCTGATGCAGAATACGGGGCAGCTTTATGCCTATGACAGCGATCGCGTGCGGCTTCGCCCGATCTTCGAGCGGCTGAAGCGGGCGGGCGTGAGAAATGCGCAAGTTCTGGCTGCCGGCGACACCGCCGCATTGGCCGCGCTCGGAGGCAAGATGGATGTCGTGGTGATCGACGCGCCCTGCACCGGGTCGGGTGTGTGGCGGCGGCGCCCTGACGCCAAATGGCGGCTCGGCCCGCAGATGCTCGAGGCGAGGCTCAAGGAGCAGGCCGAGGTGCTCGAGGAAGGGGCGCCGCTCGTGAAGCCGGGGGGCCGGCTCGCTTACATCACCTGCTCGGTGCTGCCGCCCGAGAACCGCGATCAGGTCGAGGCCTTCCTCACCCGCCATCCGGAGTTCAAGCTGATCCCGTCGCGGCAGCTTTGGGAGGAGGGCTTGCCCGAGACGCCGCAGCGCCCCTCAGCCGACGGCTCTGAAGACACTCTGCTGATGACGCCCTTGAGCCACGGGACCGACGGCTTCTTCGTGGCAGTGTTGCAGTGCGAGCGCTAATCCTCGCGGGATGGCGGCCTCGGCAATCGCCTCGTCAAAAAAGTTGGGGCCGCGACCCCATTAGCACTTGAAATTAATAAACAGGTCGCTGAAATGACTCGCGCTTTTAAGGCGGGCGCAGAAGAGCGGTCGGCGCTAATCAGCTCGCCAAGGCACGGAGGGGACGGAAAACCCAATGAACCTGCTTAAGCTCGAGGCCGAAGAGCCTCCCAGTCGCCCGCAAGCGACCTCTCAACTTCTCTCCAAACCACATCTCCCCATCAAAGCTCTGACCCAAGCAGGCTCGTCCGTGCCGGGGCCGCATATCGTCGCGCTCGCTTCGCGCGCCGAGCGTTTTCCCGTCGGGCCGGTGACGCGCGCGTTCCGCAAGCGCTATTTTCCCGAGATTGAACTTGCCCAGTGGAACGACTGGCGCTGGCAGGCGCGCTCGCGCATCCGAACGCTGGCCGAGCTCGAGCGCATCTTCGAGCTGTCGGGCGATGAGCGCGATGCGGTGATCAGGCATCAGGGTTCCCTTCCGCTCGGCATCACGCCCTATTACGCGAGCCTGATGTCGCACACCGACTCTCTTGAGCCGCTGCGCCGCACCCATATCCCGGTCGGCACCGAATATCTGAAGACGCCGGGCGAGGCCGACGATCCTCTCGGCGAGGACGGCCACAGCGTGGTGCCCGGCCTTGTGCACCGCTACCCGGACCGCGTGCTGTTCCTCGCGACCGGCTTCTGCTCGACCTATTGCCGCTACTGCACCCGCTCGCGCATGGTGGGCGAGGCGGGCGGCGACTACACCTTCAGCCGCCCGCAATGGGAGGATGCGCTCGCTTATATCTCGGACCATCCCGAGATCCGCGACGTGCTCATCTCGGGCGGCGATCCGCTGACGCTCTCCGACGACCGCCTCGACTACCTGCTCGGGCGTCTGCGCGCCATCAAGCATGTGGAATTCGTGCGGCTCGGCACCAAGGTGCCGGTCGTGCTCCCCATGCGCGTGACGCGTTCGCTGATCAAGGTGCTCAGGAAGCATCATCCGCTGTGGATGAGCATTCACTTCACCCATCCCTCCGAGCTCACGCCCGAGGTCACCGAGGCTACGTCGCGGTTGGCCGACGCCGGCATTCCGCTCGGCAGCCAGACCGTGCTGCTCAAGGACGTCAACGATTCGGTGGAGACGCTGAAGCCGCTGTTCCACGGGCTTCTGATGCGCCGGGTGCGTCCCTACTATCTCTATCAATGCGACCCGATCTCGGGCTCCTCGCATTTCCGCACGAGCGTGGATAAGGGACTCGAGATCATGCGGGGCTTGCGCGGCCACACCACCGGCTATGCCGTGCCGACCTATGTGATCGACGCGCCGGGCGGCGGCGGCAAGATCCCGCTGCTGCCGGATTACGTCGTCGGCCGCGAGGGCGACGACCTCATCTTGCGTAACTTCGAGGGCGACACCTATCGCTACACTGATCCCGATGGCAGGGTGGGGGCCGACCGCACGCACGATGCGGGGTCTCGCTGATGCGCATCGCCCTCGTCTACGATCTGCGTGACGATTATCGCGCGCTCGGTTACTCCGAGGAGGAGATCGCCGAGTTCGACTCGATCGGCACGATCGATGCGCTTGCCGGCGCGCTCGAAACGCTTGGCTGCGAGCCAGTTCGTGTCGGCCGCGGCCAGGCGCTCGCGGCGCGCTTCGTCGCGGGCGAGCGCTTCGACCTCGTGTTCTCGATCGCCGAAGGAGTGAAGGGCCGCTCGCGCGAGGCACAGGTTCCGGCGCTGTGCGAGCTGTTCGACCAGCCTTACCTGTTCTCCGACCCGCTGACGGCCGCCGCCGCCCTCGACAAGGGCGTGGCCAAGCGTCTCGTCCGAGATGCCGGCGTGAAGACGCCTTCGTTTGTCGTTGCTCACAGGAGCGCGGACGAGCTTGCCGGCTGGACCGACTTCCCGGCCTTCGTCAAACCGCTTGCCGAAGGCACCGGCAAAGGCTGCGAAGCCGCGTCGTTGGTTTACAATCATGACGAGCTCGAGGCGGCGGCAACGCGCGTAATCGAGCGCTACAAGCAGCCGGCGCTGGTCGAGCATTATCTGCCGGGCCGTGAGTTCACCGTCGGCATCGTCGGCAACGGCGATGATGCGCGGGTGCTCGGCGTGTGCGAGATCCTGCTGCGTGAGAACGCCGAGGCCAATGTCTACTCGCTGCACAACAAGGAGCTGTGCGAGGAGCTCGTCATCTATGCTCCGGCTTCCGACCCCGAGGCGTTGCTTGCGGGTTCGCGGGCGCTCGATGCCTATCGCGC
Organism: Methyloceanibacter sp.; assembly: GCA_035499115.1. Taxonomy (GTDB): domain Bacteria; phylum Pseudomonadota; class Alphaproteobacteria; order Rhizobiales; family Methyloligellaceae; genus Methyloceanibacter. The sequence goes on from DATJZL010000046.1 coordinate 4,428, forward strand.
GCTCGAATGCCGCGACACCGCGCGCATCGACTTCCGCTCTGACGCAAACGGCGAGCCCTATTTCCTCGAGGCGAATCCGCTGGCCGGCTTGAACCCCTGGCACTCGGACCTGCCGATCCTCGCCGCGCAGAACGGGATCGAGTTCGCGGCTCTGATCGGCATGATCCTCGATGCCGGGCTCGCCCGTTACGGCCTCAGTCGCGGCGGCGGGGAGAGAGAGCGGAAGCGCGCCTGATGGCGGGCGCCGGCGGCTTCATCCCGGTCGTGCATGCGGCGACGGAAAGCCGCCCCGACGAGATCGACACGATTGTTGCCGCTCAGGCAGTTTGTGGCGCGCTCGAGACGCTCGGCTTCGCCACCGAGGTCATCGGCCTTACGCCCGATCTCGCGGAGGTCGATGCCTTGCCGTCGCGTCGGCCGCTCGTCGTGTTCAATCTGGTCGACGCGGTCAACGGCGATGGCAGGCTCGCGCCCATGGTTCCGGCGCGGCTCGAGGCGCTTAGTCTCAACTACACGGGATGCAGCACCAGCGCCTGGCTGAACACGCTGTCGAAGATCGGCACGAAGCTGAAGCTTGCCCATGCCGAACTGCCGACGCCCTCATGGTCGGAAGACGGGAAGGGTCTCGACGCCGACGCGGCCGTTATCGTCAAGCCTGTCTGGGAGCATGGCTCGCTCGGTCTCGACGATGATTCGGTCATGCGCGGCACTGATGCGGCCCGCGCCATCGCCGAGCGAAATCTGCGGTGGAAGACCGAGCATTTCGCGGAAGCCTTTCTCGCCGGCCGCGAGTTCAATCTCGCTTTGCTCGACGGGATGTCTGGACCCGCGGTTCTGCCCATTGCCGAAATCCTGTTCGAGGGCTTCGCCGCGCAAACGCCGAGAATTGTCGGCTATCATGCCAAATGGACGCCGGACAGCGCGGCCTATATCGGTACGCCGCGCCGCTTCGGCCTGGAATCCGAAAACTTTGAGCTGGCGGCGAAGCTCAAGGGACTCGCGCTCGCCTGTTGGCGGCTGTTTGCCCTGTCAGGCTATGCGCGGGTCGATTTCCGCCTCGATGCGCAAGGCGAGCCTTCGATCCTCGAAGTGAACATGAACCCCTGTCTCAGCCCCGATGCCGGCTTCGCCGCCGCGGCCAAAGAGGCCGGATATTCCTATGAGGCCATGATCGGGGCGATCGTCGAAGCCTCGCTTGGAGCCTTGCAAGCCACCGCCTGACGTGCTTCGCATCTCGTCATGCTCCGCATCCGGAAAGTGGCAGACGCGACGACGGCGGTGAACCGCTCGGCCATCGAGGCCGCGCAGAAGATCATGCGCGAGCAGTTCCCGGCGATGCCCGACTACGACATCGCCAAGTTGCCCGAGCAGCTCGCCAATCCGCTGAAGCACAAATTCGTCTCGCGCCTGTTCGTGGCCGAGAACGCGCGCGACCAGACGCTGGGCTTAGCGCTTCTGCTGCACGCGCCGGATATCGGCTTCTCCTATCTCGAGCTGATCTCGACGGCAGCCGGCCGCATGGGCGAGGGCATCGGCGCCACGCTTTACGAGCGGGTGAGGGAGGAGGCGCGCGCACTCGGCACGCAGATATATTTCGAGAGCCTGCCGGACGATCCCGCGCTCAGCCCCAATCCTGAGATCAGGGCCAACAATGCCAACCGGCTCAAATTCTATGAGCGCTACGGCGCGCGGCCGATCATCAACACGGCCTACGAGACTCCCGTCACGCCCGGGACCACGGACCCGCCTTATCTCATGCTCGATCCGCTCGGCTCCAATGATCTGCCGAGCGGCGACAAGGTGAAGAAGGTGGTACGCGCCATCCTCGAGCGGAAATACGGATCGCCGGCCGCCTATGTGCAGATGGTGGTCGACTCCATTCATGACGACCCGATTCGCTTGCGCGAGCCGCGCTACCTCAAGCGCCGCGCGCCGAAGGAGGAGGTGCGGGCTTCATCGGAGCCGCGCATCGCGCTGGTGCTGAACGACGACCACGTCATCCACCATGTGCAGGAGCGGGGCTATGTCGAGGCGCCGGTGCGCATCCGCTCGATCATGGCCGAGCTCGACCCTTCGGGCCTGTTCGAGAAGGTGCCGGCGAAGCGCTATTCGGATCGGCATATCCGCGCCGTCCATGACGGGCGGCTGGTCGACTATATCCGCAAGGCTTGCCTGATGGCCGGTCCGAGGAAGTCGATCTATCCTTACGTCTTCCCGACGCGGAACCCGGCGCGGGCGCCGAAGGACGAGACGGTACTCGCCGGCTATTACTGCATCGACACGTTCACGCCGCTCAACGAGAACGCCTATCTCGCCGCCCGAAGCGCGGTCGATTGCGCTCTGACCGCGGCGGAGCGGGTGCTCGAGGGGGCCGAGCTTGCTTACGCTTTGGTGCGGCCTCCGGGTCACCATGCCGAAAGCCACACCTTTGGCGGCTTCTGTTATTTCAACAACGCCGCCATCGCCGCGAACATGCTGGCGCGCTACGGCAAGGTAGCGATCCTCGACATCGACTATCACCACGGCAACGGCCAGCAAGAGATCTTCTATGCAAGATCGGATGTGCTGACGGTGTCGATCCACGGCCATCCGAGCTTCGCCTATCCCTATTTCACCGGGTTCCGCGACGAGACGGGCATAGGCGCTGGCGCCGGTTACAATCTCAACATTCCGCTGTCCGAGCACCTCACCCCCGAGCAGCATCGGAGCGCGGTCGCCGAGGGCCTGCGCCGCATCAGGCGCTTCCGTCCGGCCTTTCTCGTCGTCTCGCTCGGTCTCGACACGGCGCGCGGCGATCCGACCGGCACGTGGTCCAACCGGGCACGCGATTTCGAGCAGCTCGGACATATGATCGGGGAGCAGGGCTATCCCACGCTCGTGGTGCAGGAGGGCGGCTACCGCGTGCGCACGCTCGGTTCGAACGCGCGCCACTTCTTTGCTGGGCTTGCGACCGGTCGTTCCGCCGCGCGGCAGGTGGCGCCGGCGCTCGCGCGCGGCAATGGCGGTGCAAAAGCCGGTCATCGCAATGGGCTTGATTGGCGGAGCGCGGTCATGGCCGAGGACGTCGGGCGCGTGCGCTCGCTTGCGGCCAGCACCGGCATGTTCAGCACCTCGGAGGTGGACATCGCCGGAGATCTCGTCACCGAGCGTCTCACCAAGGGCATCCGCTCCGGCTATCACTTCGTGCTTGCCGAGCGCGGCGCTTCCCTGGTCGCTTATGCCTGTTACGGGCCGATCGACGGGACGCAGGGCTCCTTCGATCTTTATTGGATTGCCGTGGCGCCGGAGGAGCAGAGGAAGGGGCTCGGCGCGCAGGCCTATGCTCGTGCCGAGGCGGCCATGCGCAAGGCGGGCGCCAAGCATATCTATGTCGATACGTCTTCCTCCGACCGTTACGCGCCGACGCGCGGTTTCTATCAGCGCATGGGCTTCGTCGAGGAGGCTCGGCTTCCCGACTTCTACGCGCCGGGCGACGGCAAGGTCATCTATGTGAAGGACATAAGTGGCGCGCACTGATGCCAGGCCCACCTCCGCCTTTCAGGCGGAGGGTCTCATTTAGGTTGGGATAGCCTCGATGACGGCGAGGCCCGAGGTGGTTGGCGTCGTCTTCACCGGCGTCAGCCCTGCTTCCCACAAGAGAGCCGTGAATTCCGCCACGCTACGCGTGCGCCCGCCGGTGATGGTCATCATATGCAGATCGACCATGACGGCGGCAGGGTCGTCGACTGCGCGCTTAGGCATCGGCCGCTCGATGATCGCGAGCCGCGCGCCTTCCGGCATGGCGCTGCGGCAATTGCGCAGGATGGCAACGGCATCGCCGCCGTCCCATTGCTGGAGCACGTTCTTGAGCAAATAGAGGTCGGCCTTGACCGGAACGCCCTCGAAGAAATCGCCCGGAACGAGCTCGATGCGATCCAGCAGGTGAAATTGATCGAACACGCGCAGGAAGGGTTTCGCCATCTCGATCATATGCGGCGTCTCGAACAGAACGCCGGTGAGATGCGGGAAGGCGATCAGCAGCGGGGTGAGCAGCGCACCGCAGCCGCCGCCGATATCGGCGACCTTTTTGGCCTCGGCGGCGCACTCCAGCACTTCGAGGATCGAGCTGGCATGAGCAAACGTCTCGTCGGTCAAATAGGACTCGAACATCAGCCCTTGTGCGGGGTTCCGCTCACGCCACTGCCCCACGCTCAAGCCGAACACGTGGTCGAAGGCGGGCTTCCCCGTCTTGAGGCAGGAGACGAGATCGGCCCAGGGGCGCCAATATTGCTCGACGACGATCTGCACCTTCTTGTTGAGACGGGAATGGGAATCGGAGCGGAGCGACCATCCGCCCGGCGCAAGCGCAAACGTGCCGTCGGGCAACTCCTTGCAGATGCCGAGCGTGACGAGCCCGCGCAGGAAACGGAAGAGGTGTGGCGCCGATATGCCGAGCGCGCCGGCAAGCTGCTCGGCCGTCCAGGTTCGCTCGCCCATTCTATCGGGGAGGTCAAGCTTCACCGCGGCATAGACGAGCGCGGCCTCGTGGTAGGCCTCGATCTTGAGACGAAGGCGCTCCTCGAAGGCTCTCTGCTCTAGGTTCTTGCCCGTCATCGCCTTTAAGCCATAGCACCTGTGGGGTGTGCGCGGAGAGTCATTGCCGACTCAAAGACGCTGCTATAACCACTTGCCATGCCGGATAAATCCCAAGATCGGGTGCTGATCGTCGATTTCGGCAGCCAGGTGACGCAGCTGATCGCGCGGCGCGTGCGCGAGGCCGGCGTCTACTCCGAGATCGTGCCTTACGACAAGGCCGAGGCGGCGCTCGCCGAGGAGCGGCCTGCCGCCATCATCCTGTCGGGCGGGCCGGCATCCGTGCACGAGACCGGCACGCCGCAAGCGCCTCAAGCCGTGTTCAACGCGGGCGTGCCCGTGCTCGGCATCTGCTACGGCGAGCAGGCCATGGTGGCGGCGCTCGGCGGCACGGTCGAGGGCGGGCACCATCGCGAGTTCGGCCGCGCCGAGTTGCAAGTCATCGACGAGACGCCGCTGTTCGACGGCGTGTTCAAGGAAGGCGAGCGGGCGCAAGTGTGGATGAGCCATGGCGACCGCGTCACGCGGCTGCCGCCGGGCTTTCGCGCCGTCGGCATCTCGACCGGCGCGCCGTTTGCCGCGATCGCCGACGACTCCCGCAGGCTCTATGGCGTGCAGTTCCATCCCGAGGTGGTGCACACGCCGAAGGGCGCCGCTCTGCTCAAAAATTTCGTGCGGGCAATCGCCGGCTGCCCCGGCGATTGGACCATGGCGCATTTCCGAGACAGCGAGGTCGCGCGCATCCGCGAGCAGGTGGGCGACGCCAATGTCGTGTGCGGGCTCTCCGGCGGCGTGGACTCGGCGGTTGCCGCGCTCCTCATCCACGAGGCGATCGGCGACCAGCTCACCTGCATCTTCGTCGATCATGGCCTGTTGCGCCAAGGCGAGGCGAGGGAGGTCGTCGAACTCTTCCGCGGCCACTACAACATCCCGCTCGTCGCGGTCGATGCGGCGGCGCGCTTCCTCGATGCGCTGAAGGGCGTCACCGATCCCGAGGAGAAGCGCAAGACGATCGGCAAGCTGTTCGTCGATGTGTTCGATGACGAGGCCGAGACGCTCGGTCATGTCGAGTTCCTGGCGCAAGGAACGCTCTATCCCGACGTGATCGAGAGCGTGTCGGCGACGGGAGGCCCGTCAGCGACGATAAAGTCGCATCACAATGTCGGCGGGCTGCCTGAGCGCATGAAGCTCAAATTGATCGAGCCGTTGCGCGAATTGTTCAAGGACGAAGTGCGTGCGCTTGGGCGCGAGCTCGGTCTGCCGTCTGCCTTCGTCAATCGCCATCCCTTCCCGGGGCCGGGCCTCGCCATCCGCATCCCCGGCGAGGTGACGCCCGAGAAGCTCGCCATCTTGCGCAAGGCCGACGCCATCTATCTCGAGGAGATCAGGAAGCAGGGTCTCTACGACAAGATCTGGCAGGCCTTCGCCGTGCTGCTGCCCGTACGCACGGTCGGCGTGATGGGCGACGCCCGCACCTACGATTTCGTCTGCGCGCTGCGCGCCGTCACCTCGACCGACGGCATGACCCCGACTATTACGACTTCAGCCACGAGTTCCTCGGCCACGCCGCGCGGCGCATCATCAACGAGGTGCGCGGCATCAACCGCGTGGTCTACGACATCACCTCGAAGCCCCCCGGCACCATCGAGTGGGAGTAGTGGGGCCGGAGCGCAGAGCTAAAACGTCCGCTTTTGATTCTAAGCGGAGATCACTCTTGTCCTCCAATGACCTCAATTCGCTCGGCGTTAGAAGCGCGTCATCTGCGCCGCTCGACGGTACGACGACCTGGCGAGTTTCATCTGCTAAGGGCCGACAACGTCACCGACCGCTAAGGTTGATTGCCCCATTAAGTCAAACGTGGTGACCAACGTTGCGGCGAATTGCCCTTTGTCTAGCCACCCCTGCGGGGAGTTAGCTGCACCATTGGCAGGAGGGCGCGCTTGGCGCTCCGACCACTAGTCTCCTGACGTTGTGGCTGGGGCTGCTCTGAGTTGTCGCTTTCCTCATGCGGATGGTTGGACCCGTCCGCGCGTCTCTATCTGTCCCGCGCGGACCACCAAGATGGAGGAAGTAATGAGCGTTATCGACCAAGCGCTGAAAGCAAACGAACAATATGCCAAGACGTATGACCCGAAGTGGGGGGCGGGACCTCCCAAGCCGAAAATTGTGGTCGTGACTTGCATGGATCCTCGGCTCTCCGACCTTCCCGGGATTCTCGGATTGAAGCGCGCCGATATTGACGTGATCCGAACCGGAGGGCCTGCCGTTACCGAGGACGTTCTGGCAGAGCTAATCGTCTCAACGCGCGTGCTTGGCTCTAAAGAGATCATGATACTTAACCACACCGGATGCGGATTTGCGACCTTCACCGATGCCGAGTTGAACGCCAAATTCTCCAAGCTGACAGGAGATGCAACGCCCGCCCCGATGCGCTTCTTTGCCTTCAAGGACCCGGAGCAGCAAACTAAGGAGCAGATCAAAATGGTCAGGTCGCATCCGTGGATTGCAAAGGATGTCCCGGTGCGAGGTTTCGTCTTCGACGTGGATACTGGCCGGTTACGGGAGGTGATGGCCTATTCAAAAGCAGCGGAGTGATTTTGGCAGAGCAGAGCCTACCCGGATTAGGTCGCTGCTAGAGTTTGACCGAGTTCGCCGTCTCGCCGCAGATAGGCGGAGGAGCGTATGGTTCGAACCCATCAGCCAGGGCAAGCCGTTTTCAGATCGATCCTGCCCGAGGATATCGACTGGAAACCGTTCCCTGCATTCCCACCTTCGGTCCGCCTCGCCGTCGTTGTCGGTCAGCCCTCGGCGCCGGGCCCTTACACGATAAGGGTAAAAGTGCCATCCGGCGTGAAACTCATGCCTCACAAGCACCCGGAGGACCGTGTCTACACGGTCCTGTCGGGCGTTTTCTACATCGGTCTCGGCGACAAGTTCGACGGCGATAAGGTAGAGGCTTATCCGCCCGGTAGCGTCGTCGTACTGCCGGGCAACACGTCCCATTTCCACTGGGCAAAGTCTGGTGAGTACATCACCCAAGTAACGGCCATCGGTCCGTTGGGCGTCGATTACGTGGATCTCGGCGACGATCCTCGTCAGCTTAATCGCGGATAACTGCACAAACCTCCCACTCGGCGCTCGGCTCTTATCGATTTCCGACAATGGCGCTTACTTCGACATTCCAAAATATCCCCGCCCTTCAAACCTCGCTTACACTCCGCCCCACCTCGTCCGTTGAGGGGCGTGGCTCTAGAGGCGTCATGACCAGCGGGACGAGGTGCGGCGGCCGCGGGCCTGGCTACGCAAGTCAGGCACTCGGGCGGCATCGCCCTGCGGCCCATAGCCTTACATTGTCGTCGCTTCCCGCAACGCCCTCGAACGATGGGTCGGAGTTCCTCCCGGGATCACAAAGGTATCGATCGTGCGCCGAGCCAGCGAAATGACTTGGCAAGAAAATCATTCCCGTTGGCGCGCGGCCACTCGCCGTGAGCGACAATCACGCGCCGGCAATTCCAGCGGAGCACCTTCTCGCGCGCGCGGCGCGCGGGTGCGCGATCGATGAACGACAAGCGCCATTCGAGCGGCGCGCAGGCCTGGTCCTGAGTGAGGCCGTCGAGGCGCGCCAGGAAGCGCCACCGCCCCCAATGCTCGCGGAGAAAACGATCGCTGAACGTCTGGATCAGATCGGCGACGATTGCGGTGGCTGAGGGGCGGTGAAGAAAGACGATCTCGTCCATGGCGAAGGAGCCGCGGAACCATGCCTGGTCGATATCGGGACGCCATTCGGGCGGCGGGGTGTCCGTCAACGCTGCGCGGAACGAGAGGCCGGAGCATTTCCCGATGGTCGATTGCGGTCCCCATAACGACGCCTCGGGATAGGCCGCCTTCCATTCTCGCAGATAGAGGTGGTGGAGCTTGTTGGGGCTCACGAGGTGGCGAACAGATCCGAGGCGATCAACCTCGGTGCGCA
>DATJZL010000047.1:0-3385 GCA_035499115.1 Methyloceanibacter sp.
CCTCCCGCGATGGCGGTGGCTCGGCCGCGGGATCTTCCTCCTGCTTGCGTCGCAACGTGTTCATCGCCTTCACGACCATGAATAGAACGAAGGCCACGATGGCAAAGCTGATCACATTGTTGATGAAGATGCCGTAGTTGATCGTCGGCGCACCTGCCTGCCTCGCGAGTGCAAGTGAATCGTAGTGCTCGCCGTTGAGCGGGATGAACATGTTGGAGAAATCGACGCCTCCCGTGACCACCCCAATGGGCGGCATGATGATGTCGTCGACCAGAGACTTGACGATGGTCGAGAAGGCGGCGCCGATGATAATACCAACCGCCATGTCGACAACGTTACCGCGCAGAGCAAACTCCTTGAATTCTTTCAGCATCCCCGCTCCTCCTCGAGCTGACTGAGCCACCAACATGCCACGTTTGAACGCCAATGGTGTGTGTGCAGTTTGCAACGAGCCAGCTTGCTGCTAACGCTTGGCGGTCTCGATGAGCGAGAGGGGAACAAAGTGGCGACAGACGTTCCCGTTTCGGACAATCCCGCGCGTGATCGCCATCAGCTGAGCACGCTGATCCTAGCGATCGCCGTCGTATCGGCGATCCTGCTCGCCGTCTTTCTCGCCGTCGCCGGAGCGACCTTTCTCAACCAGTATTGGTTCCTGCATTTCCCCTTGGGCTTTTATCTGCTCGCGCAGGGCGTCCTTATCCTCCTCGTCGCGGCGGGCTTCTGGTTCACCCGCGTCCAGGAGCACATCGACCAGGCGAGAAGCGAGAGCGAGGAGCCCAGCTGAAAATGAGCGGTCACCCGCGTCTGCGCACGCCAAACCCGCATCTTGGCGCCTATTACGGCATCGTGACGAGTGCGCTGGTCTCGCTCGTCATCGTGCTTGCCATGCTGGAGCAGCTCGGCTGGGGCGAGACGGCGATCGCCGAAGCCATGATCGCCGTTCCGCTCGTTCTCTATCTCGTCATCGCCGTCGGCGCGCACACGCTCAATGTCCAGGACTTCTTTACCTCCGGGCGGCGCGTTCCTCCTGTGTTCAACGGGTTCGCACTCGCCGCGACTGCGGTCGGCGGGGTCGGATTCTTCGCCTATACCGGAACGGTTTTCTTTCTCGGCTTCGATGCGCTCGCGATCGGGCTCGGCTGGACGGCGGGCCTCCTGCTCGCGGCCGTCCTGTTCGTGCCCTATCTGCGCAAGGCCGGCTCGTACACCTTACCGAGCTTTCTCGGCCACCGCTTCCGCTCGCGCCGCCTCCGCATGGCCGCGAGCGTGCTGCAGCTTCCACCCGCGGCCCTGTTGCTCGCCGCCGAACTGAAGATCGCGGCGATGGTCGCTGCCTTGTTCCTGCCGCTGCCCTTCTCCGTTGCGGTGATCGTGGTCGCCGCGGTCGTCGCGGCATCGGTGCTGCTTGGCGGAATGCGCTCCCTCACCTGGACCGGAAGCGCCGAGTTCATTACCGGTGCCGTGGGGCTGGCCGTACCGCTCATCATCGTATCGGTCCTGCTCACCAATCTTCCCGCTCCGCAATTCACCTATGGCGAAGCACTATCCTCGCTGCACAATGCCGAGATCACCTCGGGGCTCACGCCGGTTGAGCCCGACATGTCGTCGTCTGCCCTGCCCGGCTCCGCGCCGCTGCCGGTCACGAAGCCCTTTCTCGAGCCGTTCGGGACGTTGAGCGAGACCGACTTCGCCATGCTCTTTTTCTCCCTCGCGCTCGGCACGGCCGCTCTGCCGAGCCTCCTCGTCAGGAGCGGCGTCACCGGATCAGTTCCCGATCAACGCCGCTCGGTCGCGTGGGCGCTCCTCTTCGTGGCGCTATTCGCCATGACGGCACCGGCCATCGCCGCCTTCGCCAAGCTCATCATGTTCCAAGATATCGCTCAGGCCCCAGCGTCGGCTCCGCCGGCGTGGCTGACCGAGCTTTCCGGTCGGCACCTGTTACAGGCCGGCGATACCAACGGTGACGGAGCGATCGGGGCTTCCGAGCTTCGCGTCATGCGTGACGGCATTGCCATCGCGCTGCCGCTGGCCATGAAGCTTCCCTACGTATTGACCGCTCTGATCGCCGCAAGCGGCATGGCAATTGCGCTCGCGGCCGCAGGCTCGCACCTCTTCACGCTTTCAGCGAGCCTTGCCGAGGACCTTTACCGCGTGCTTGACCGCCGCCCGACCGCGTTGCCGAGGTTGATCGCCGCCTGGGCGGCGATCGGGGCATCGGCACTCGCTGCGTGCGTCTTTCTTCTCATCGCCGATCTCGATCCGCTGCGCGCGGCCCTGACGGCCTTCGCATTAGCGGGCTCGACGTTCTTCGCGCCGCTCCTCCTCGCCATCTGGTGGCCGCGGTGCACGGCGCAGGGAGCCTTCGCCGCGCTCGGCGTCGGCTTCGTCGTCATTCTGGCTGCGAGCATGATGAGCGCATTGGCAGGAGCACACATGGCCGTCACCACGGCCATGGCTAGCCTGATCGGTTCGGCTCTTGGGCTTGCTGCCGGAATCGCGGCAAGCTTATTCCGCTCGCGGCCTTCGGAGGCCGAGATGATCTATTGCGAGGAGATGCGCGACCCCGAGGGCGAAGCCCTTTACGATCGGGCGCAGCAACGCGCAGCGGCGGCAGCCGCTGCTTCTGCGGCTGCATCAAGCCAGTAAGGCGCTAGAGTCGAAGCCGATGGACCAGCAGCAGACGCCACACCAACCCCGCCTTACGCTCTACTCCGAGATCGTTCCCTACCGCACGGGAAGGCTCAAGGTTTCGGCGCTGCACGAGATTTATTTCGAGGAATGCGGCTCGCCGGCCGGCAAGCCGGCGGTGCTTTTGCATGGTGGCCCGGGCGGCGGGATCAACCCGGTCATGCGCCGCTATCATGATCCGCGCCGCTACCGCATCGTGCTGTTCGACCAGCGCGGCTGCGGCCGGTCGACGCCGCATGCCTCGCTCGAGGAGAACACCACCTGGGACCTGGTGGATGATATCGAGCGCTTGCGCGAGCATCTTGGCATCGAGCGCTGGCAAGTGTTCGGCGGCTCGTGGGGATCGACGCTCGGCATCGCCTATGCCGAGACTTATCCGGAGAGGGTGACCGAGCTTGTGCTCCGCGGCGTCTTCACGTTGCGGCGGTCCGAGCTCGAATGGTTCTATCAGGAAGGATCGAGCTGGATATTCCCGGACGCCTTCGAGGACTATCTCCGCGTCGTTCCCGAAGCAGAGCGCTCGGACATGATCGCGGCCTATCACCGCCGCCTCACGAGTCCCGACCCCGAGGTGCAGATCGAAGCGGCACGTGCCTGGAGTGCGTGGGAGGGCAAGACCTTGTCGCTTCTGCCCGACGCCGACCGCGTGCGCCGCTTCTCGGAGGATCACTACGCGCTCGCCTTCGCCCGCATCGAG
>DATJZL010000048.1:0-7444 GCA_035499115.1 Methyloceanibacter sp.
GCCGTGACCCTCGATGAGGTCCGCGGAGAGGTGCGATTCGAGCACGTCACCTTCGCCTATGACGGCAAGATGCCGGCGGTGGCAGATTTGACCTTCACCGCCGAGCCGGGCGAGGTCGTGGCCCTTGTCGGTGCCACCGGCGCGGGCAAGTCGACCACCATGGCGCTGCTTTATCGAGTCTACGAGCCGCAATCGGGGACCATCCGCATCGACGGGCGCGATATTCGCAACGTCAAGCTCGCGAGTCTCCGCCGCAATGTCGGGGTGATCTTCCAGGAGCCGTTGCTGTTCAACCGCTCGATTGCCGACAATCTGCGCGTGGGCAATCCCGAAGCAACCGAAGCCGATATTCGGCGGGCATTGGAGCGGGCTCAAGCGATCGAGTTCGTCGAACGCCATGAAGGGGGCTTGAACGCGGTCGTGGGCGAGCGGGGCAGGGCGCTCTCGGGCGGCGAGCGCCAGCGCCTGTCGATCGCCCGCGCCTTGCTCAAGGACCCGCCGATCCTAATCCTCGACGAGGCGACGAGCGCGCTTGACGCCGCGACCGAGGCCAAGGTGACGGCGGCGCTCGACGAGACTATGAAGGGACGCACGACCTTCGTCATCGCCCACCGCCTTGCCACCGTGCGTCGCGCGACCCGCATCCTCGTGTTTGACCATGGCCGTATCGTCGAAAGCGGCACGTTCGACCAATTGGTCGCTCGAGGGGGCATTTTCGCCGGTCTGGCAAAGGCTCAGTTCATGGGCGAGCCGATCGCCTGGCCGTTCTGGTGCCTGCTCTACGGTCTCGGCGTGTTCGACAGGCCACAGGGCCCAGAGCGATTCGCCGGTTGCACCCCCGACGTCCCTGGCACGGCACCCGTGTTGCGCTATGATGACAGTTTGCACAGGATCTGACATCCGCGGGGGTGTAGGAGTGCAAGCTCAAGAGGAGGGAAAGATGCGTAAAGTCGCGTTAGCGCTTGCGGCGGCAGCTCTCCTGCTGTTCGCCGGATCGTTGGCTTGGAAGGCGGATGCGACGGTGGTCGGCACTTCTGCCGATTTCGCTCGGGCGGCGAAGGCCTATTCGCCGGTCGATCAGATCGCCTGCAAATACGACGCCTTCTGCAAGCCGGGCTACGTCATGGTGTGCCGGCTGTTCGACTGCTTTTGCGCCCGCTGCAGCAGACTCTATCGCTAGAGCAGGCCTAAGGCGTCACGCCTCCATGCATCAAGGCCGCCCTTATGAGGCGGCCCTTTTTTGTACGGGGTGACAAGAACAGATTGCGAATGGAGAACAAAACGTGTACATTGTCTTTGCCGCACCTTCGCCTCGCAACGAGCCAGTGAAGGCTGAACGGAACGCCGGGCGAGGGTGCGCGCGTAAGACCGCCGATTGCGACTCGAAGCTTGCTTGTGAAATAAGGGAGACCGTCCATGTTGAACGTCGCGCTGCGCCTCGTCGAAGGAGCTGAAGTGGATAAAGAGAAGGCGCTTGAAGCCGCGATCTCCCAGATCGAGCGCGCTTGCGGCAAGGGCTCCATCATGCGGCTCGGCCAGAACGAGAAGGCGGTCGAGGTCGAGGCGATCTCCACCGGCTCGCTCGGGCTCGACATCGCGCTCGGCATCGGCGGGCTGCCACGCGGCCGCGTCGTCGAGATTTACGGCCCCGAATCGTCCGGCAAGACCACGCTCGCTTTGCATGTCGTCGCCGAGGCGCAGAAGCGGGGGGGCATTTGCGGCTTCATCGACGCCGAGCACGCGCTCGACACGATCTATGCGCGGAAGCTTGGCGTCGACCTCGAGAACCTCCTGATCTCCCAGCCCGATACGGGAGAGCAGGCGCTCGAGATCGCCGACACTTTGGTGCGCTCCGGCGCCATCGACGTGCTCGTGGTCGATTCGGTCGCGGCCCTCACCCCCAAGGCCGAGCTCGAAGGCGAGATGGGTGAGATGCAAATGGGCAGCCAGGCGCGGCTGATGAGCCAGGCTTTGCGCAAGCTTACCGGCTCGATCGCGAAGTCGCGCTGCATGGTGATCTTCATCAACCAGATCCGCATGAAGATCGGTGTGATGTTCGGCAGCCCCGAGACCACGAGCGGCGGCAACGCGCTCAAATTCTATGCCTCGGTCCGCCTCGACATTCGCCGCATCGGCGCCATCAAGGAGCGCGAGGAGGTGGTCGGCAATCAGACCCGCGTGAAGGTGGTCAAGAACAAGGTCGCCCCGCCCTTCAAGCAGATCGAGTTCGACATCATGTATGGCGAGGGCATCTCCAAGACCGGAGAGCTGGTCGATCTCGGGGTCAAGGCCGGCATCGTCGAGAAGTCCGGCGCCTGGTTCTCCTTCGATTCGGAGCGCATCGGTCAGGGCCGCGAGAACGCCAAGGCCTATCTCAAGGAGCATCCCGAGATGGCCCAGAGGATCGAACGAGCCATCCGCCAGAATGCCGGCCTGCTTGCGGGTCAGATTCTGGAAGGGGGCGGCGAGGTTTTGGGCGACGATGAGGGCTCCGTCCCTGGAGGCCCGGCCCCGACTGGCTTTGCTGAAGGCGAGGGCGTGACGCCTCTTCCCGGCAGCGCGGCGAGGCGCGGCAAACGCGGGGCTTAACCCAGGCGAGCGGAAGGACAAGGGCCGCTTGCCAGGCCCTGTTCCGCCCTCTATGTCTGACGCGGGACCGCAAGTCTTCTTCCCCTCGGGAGACGAGGACTGAAGCGGCGTCTGGACCGGCCCGAATCGGTTAGAGCATACCGGCGAAAGGTTTTTGCGACTTTCGGACAGGATTATGCTTTTGGCGACAAGGGTCTGGTAAAACGCCCTGTCCCCGCGCCAAACAAGGTCTCCCGCATCGCGCCAACATGAGCCCAGCCAAATCCTCGACTGCGAAGCCGAAAAGGCCCTCGCGCGCAAACCCCGTCTCTCAAGTGGCCAAGGTCGCGTCCGGAGCGGCGCCGTCCGGCACGAGGCCTACCCGCACCAACGACATCCGCGCGGCCTTTCTCGATTTCTTCGCCAAGCACGACCACGAGGTCGTGCCCTCGGCTCCGCTCGTGCCGCGGCACGATCCGACTTTGATGTTCACCAATGCTGGCATGGTGCCGTTCAAGAACGTGTTCACCGGCCAGGAGAAGCGCGCGAACCCCCGCGCGGCCTCCGCGCAGAAATGCGTGCGGGCCGGCGGCAAGCACAACGATCTCGACAATGTCGGCTATACCGCGCGCCATCACACCTTCTTCGAGATGCTCGGCAATTTCTCCTTTGGCGATTATTTCAAGGAGCGCGCGATCCTGCTCGCCTGGGAGCTTCTCACCCGCGACTTTGCCCTCGATAAGGACCGTTTCCTGATCACCGTCTACGCCGACGACGACGAGGCGGCGAAGCTCTGGCGTAAGATCGCTGGCCTTCCCGATGAGAAGATCATCAGGATCGCCGGCTCCGACAATTTCTGGTCGATGGGCGACACCGGCCCATGCGGCCCCTCTTCGGAGATCTTCTACGATCACGGACCGACTGTTCGGGGCGGGCCTCCGGGCAGTCCCGATTCGGACGGCGACCGCTTCGTCGAGATCTGGAACCTCGTCTTCATGCAGTTCGAGCAACTCGCCGGCGGCGAGCGCGTCGCGCTGCCGCGTCCCTCGATCGACACCGGCATGGGCATCGAGCGCATCGCCGCCGTCCTGCAAGGCACTCACGACAATTATGCGATCGACCTGTTCCGCACGCTGATCGCGGCCTCGGTCGATCTGACCGGCGTGCCAGCGCAAGGCGAGCATGCGCCCTCCCATCGCATTATCGCCGATCATTTGCGCGCCTCGTCTTTCCTCATCGCCGACGGCGTCCTGCCGTCGAACGAGGGGAGGGGCTATGTGCTCCGCCGCATCATGCGCCGGGCCATGCGCCACGCGCATATCCTGGGCGCCAAGGAGCCGCTGCTTTATCGGCTCGTGCCGACGCTCATCGGCGAGATGGGCCGTGCCTATCACGAGCTCGAGCGCGGCCAGAGCCTCATCGAGGAGACGCTGAAGCTCGAGGAAACGCGCTTCCGCGAGACGCTCGAGCGCGGGCTGAAGCTGCTCGACGAGGAGGCGAGGCACTTGAAGCGCGGCGACACTCTGCCGGGCGAGATCGCCTTCAAGCTCTACGACACTTACGGCTTCCCCTACGATCTCACCGAGGACGCGCTGAAAGTCCGCGGCATCGGCATCGATGCCAAGGGCTTCGCCGCCGCCATGGAGCGCCAGCGCGCCGAGGCGCGCAAGTCGTGGGCCGGCTCGGGCGAGGCCGCTACCGATCGACTCTGGTTCGAGCTGAAGGAGGAGCTCGGCGCGACCGAGTTCCTCGGCTACGAGATGGAGTCCGCGTCAGGAGAGATCGTCGCTCTCATCAAGGACGGCGCGCGCGTGAAGTCGCTGAAAGCGGGCGAGAGCGGCATCGTCATCGTCAACCAGACTCCGTTCTACGCTGAGTCCGGCGGTCAGATCGGCGACCGTGGCTGGCTCATCAAGGGCAAGGATACCGTCTTCCAAGTCGGGGACACGCAGAAGAAGCTACACGGTCTCTTCCTCCATGAGGGCGTGGTGGAGAAGGGATCGCTCAACGTCGGCGACTCCGTCGAGCTTGAGGTCGACCACGCGCGGCGCACGGCAACCCGCGCGCACCATTCGGCGACCCATCTTCTGCACGAGGCACTCCGCCAGGTGCTAGGGCCCCACGTGGCGCAGAAGGGCTCGCTCGTCGAGCCCGGGCGCCTGAGATTCGATTTCTCCCATCAAAAGCCGATGACGCACGCCGAGATTCGCGCGGTCGAGGATCTCGTCAATACCATGATCCTCCAGAACGAGGCCGTCGAGACCCATCTGATGACGCCCGAGGCGGCCATCGCCCATGGCGCGCTCGCTCTGTTCGGCGAGAAATACGGCGATGAGGTCCGCGTCGTCAGCATGGGCGTGAGCGACAAGAGCGCCAAGGCCCGCCATTCTTATTCCATCGAGCTGTGCGGCGGCACGCATGTGCGGCGGACCGGCGACATCGGACTGCTCAAGATCGTGGGCGAGAGCGCGGTCGCCTCTGGCGTCCGTCGCATCGAGGCCCTGACCGGGGAGGCGGCGCGGAGCTACCTTGCCGCCCAGGACGAGCGGGTGCGCGAGGCGGCCGAGCTGCTCAAGGTCTCTCCCGACGAGATGATCACGAGGCTCGCGGCAATCATCGATGACCGGCGCAAGCTCGAGCGACAGCTTGCCGACGCCAAGCGCGAGCTTGCGCTCGGCGGCGGCGGCGCGGCGAAGGGCGGCGATGGCGTTGCGGCGGGAGTACGCGAGCTCGGGTCGGTCAAGCTGCTCGCTCGTACCGTGCACGGCGTCGCGCCCAAGGATTTGCGCGGCCTGGTCGATGAGGCCAAGAAGCAATTGGGCTCGGGCATCGTCGCTGTCGTCGGCGTCAGCGAGGAGGGCAAGGCCGCCCTCGTCGTTGGCGTGACCGAGGACCTTGCGCAGGCTCACGACGCGGTCGAACTCGCCCGGATCGGCGCCGAGGCGCTCGGCGGCAAGGGCGGCGGCGGCCGTCCCGACCTCGCGCAAGCGGGCGGCCCGGACGGCACCCGCGCCGACCAGGCACTCGAGGCGATCGCGGCGAAGATCGCGGGCGGCGCCAGCGCAGCGGCTGCCGGGCCAGAGAGTGCCGAAGCCAAGCGCCGCGCCGGGCGCGCCTAGGGAATGACGGCGAAGACCGCCTGGCGGGGCTGGCGGCGCGAGGTCAACGACCTCCTCGAGGTCGGCGGCGACGCGCACCCAGCCGGGCGCCTAGTCAACGCCTTCATCATCGTCCTCATCATTCTCAATGCCATCGCCTTTGCCGCCGACACCGTGCCCGCTCTCGCCGAGCGCTATGCGGTCGAGTTCGAGGTCTTCAACGTCGTCTCTGTGATCGTGTTCACCATCGAATACGTCTTGCGGGTGTGGAGCTCGGTCGAGATCCCGATGCTGAGCCGGCTGCCGCGCTGGCAGGCGAGGCTCAGATTCGCGACGCGGCCGATGATGATCATCGATCTGCTCGCCTTCTTTCCCTGGTACTTGCACTGGATCTACCCGATGGATCTTCGGGTCCTCAGGGTGTTTCGTCTCTTCCGCCTGCTCAAGCTCGTTCGCTACTCGCCCGCCTTACAGACGCTCGGCCGCGTTGTCGCCGACGAATATCGCGCGCTGCTCGGCGCGCTCCTCGTCATTCTCGTGCTTCTGCTGTTCTCGGCGACCGTCATGTATTACCTCGAGCGCGAGGCACAGCCCGATAAGTTCGGTTCGATTCCCGATGCGGCGTGGTGGGCGTTGGCGACGCTCACCACCGTCGGCTACGGCGACGTCGTGCCGGTCACGCCTTTGGGCAAGTTGCTCGGCGGCGTGGTGATGCTGCTCGGCGTCGGCATGATCGCGCTCCCCGTCGCCATCATCGCCACCGGCTTCAGCCAGGAATCGGGCCGTCATCAATTCGTGGTGACGTGGAGCATGGTCGCCCGCGTGCCGCTTTTCGCCTCGATGGACCACAGCGAGGTCGCCGAGATCACCAAGCTGCTCTACACGCGAACCTATTTGCCTGGCGTGCCCATGGTGCGCACCCATGACGCGGGGGACGCCATGTTCATCATCGCGAGCGGGGAGGCGCTCGTTGACACCGGCAAAGGCCACCATGTGACGCTGAAGGAGGGCGACTTCTTCGGCGAGATGGCGCTTTTGGAGCGCCGCCGCCACAAGCATGACGTTGTCGCCAAGACGAACTGCCGCGTCTATGTGCTCGACAGCCAGTCATTGGCCCGGCTCGGGCGCCGCCACCCCGAGATCATGAACCGCATCCGCAAGGTCGCCGAGGCCCGGGAAGCGGCCGACATGGCTGCCGCCGGCGAGGGACGCAAGCGCACAACGAAGACCACGACCTAGGCCGCGGCGCGGTCGGCCATTTCTTTCCTGAGATTATCGTCGATCTTGTCGAGGAAGCCGCTCGTCGACAGCCAGCTTTGCTCGGCGCCGACCAGAAGCGCAAGGTCCTTGGTCATGAACCCCGACTCGATCGTATCGACCACCACGCGCTCGAGCGTCTCGGCAAAGCGAAGCAGCTCGGCATTGTCGTCGAGCTTGGCGCGATGCTTGAGCGCGCCGGTCCAGGCGAACACCGATGCCGTCGCGTTGGTCGAGGTCGCGCGTCCCTGCTGATGCTGGCGATAGTGGCGGGTCACCGTGCCGTGCGCGGCCTCGGCGAGAACGGTCTTGCCGTCTGGCGTCATCAGCACGCTGGTCATCAGCCCGAGCGAGCCGAAGCCTTGCGCCACCGTGTCCGACTGCACGTCGCCGTCATAGTTCTTGAGGGCCCACACATAGCCTCCGGACCATTTCAGGCATGCCGCCACCATGTCGTCGATCAGCCGGTGCTCGTAAGTGAGCTTCTTCTTCTCGAATTCGGCCTTGAACTCCGTCTCGTA
>DATJZL010000049.1:0-8732 GCA_035499115.1 Methyloceanibacter sp.
CGGCATTCGACTCGATGCGATGCACACGCGCATCGGCGGAGATGAAGACCATATCGAGAGGGATCAGCGTGTTCTTCATCCACATCGTGGCCGGCTGCGGCGGATCGTAGATGAACAACATGCCGCTATTCTCGGGCAGCAAGCGGCGGAACATCAGGCCGAGCGCGCGCTCTTGGTCGGTCGCCATCACCTCGATATTGAAGGCGTGGTCTCCGGTCGCGGTCTTCAGTACGAGAGTGCCGGTGCCGGCGGCGATCCCCGAGGCGGGAGCCGCAAACATCGCAAACGCAAGCATGAGCGCTGCGGCGGCGGTCCGTCGCGGCGCGAGAAGATCGGCGAGAGTCAGTGAGAGGACGGCCCTTGTGCGCCGTCGGGCTTGAGCTCTGCCGCCATCAGGCCCTTCGGTCCCCTGCCATAGCGTACCAGCACCGATTGGCCCGGTCTGAGCTCGGTGAAACCGCACCGACGGAGCGTCTCCATGTGTACGAAGATGTCGAGCGTCTGCACGCCGCGGGTCAGAAAGCCGAAGCCGCGTAAGCGGTTGAACCATTTTACGACCGCCCGCTCCCAATCGCTCTCCGGGATGACGATGACATGGGTCCGCTGCGGCAATTGCGAAGGATGGACCGCCGTCGAATCGTCCATTGCACGGATGCGGAAGGCCTGCAAGCCCTTCGGTCGGCGCAGCACTTCGCACACCACGCGCGCGCCCTCGTAGGCGGTCTGGAAGCCGTCACGGCGGAGACACGTCACATGCAAAAGTACGTCGGGAAGATCCTCGTCCGGAACGATAAAGCCATATCCCTTTGACGCATCGAACCACTTAATTGATCCTGATACTTCAAAGACATCAACGGTGGCTTCCTCGTCGCGTTGGGTATGGCCCTCTATACGTGGCGGTTCTTTCGCCCCCATGCCGCATTCCCCCGCTTAACTTTACACAGCCGACCGACGCCCCACACAACGAATCGGCTGCAAACACTCTTTGGCGAAGATAGCATCGCCATTACCCGGGGCCAGAGGAATTTTCCAAAGCATTCCGCCTTCTCCACAATCCGCGGGCGCACTTCGTCAGGTCTGCCTAAGTCCCCATGCAAGCGCCTGATCGACAAGCGAATCTTCGGAAACGCAGACGACATTGGCGGTGATCCGCAAATTTTTCGATTTATCTGCGCTGCGACGGCGCAAATGTCTCTGGCGTCGAGAGAAATTTCGCTTTCTGGGAACCGCGCAACGCTCTGTGGACTACGGGCAACAATGCCGGAACAATCGGCACGTTCCCTTGATGAAAAGATAAGCGACCGTGACGCGCTTGCCACACATATGCGCCGCGCGCTAAGGAGCTTGCCTCTAGCCACTGCGCAGGGAGACGACGCGTGATGAAGTACCTGCACACCATGGTGCGTGTTTCCGACGTCGAGAAGTCGCTCGACTTCTATTGCAACAAGCTCGGTTTGAAAGAGGTGAGGCGCATGGAGAGTCCGCAAGGGCGCTTCACGCTCTACTATCTCGCGGCTCCTGGTGATGAGGACGCTCAGCTCGAGCTCACGTATAACTGGGATCCCGAGCCCTATGGCGAAGGCCGCCACTTCGGACACCTCGCCTATGAGGTCGACGACATCTACGCGACGTGCGATCGGCTGATGAAGAACGGCGTCACCATCAACCGTCCGCCGCGCGACGGCTACATGGCGTTCATCCGTTCCCCCGACAATATCTCGATCGAGCTGTTGCAGAAGGGCGGCCCTAAGCCGAAGCAGGAGCCCTGGGCGTCGATGCCGAATACCGGCAAGTGGTAGGCGTTGGTACCCCCTAGGGGAATTGAACCCCTGTTTTCAGGTTGAAAACCTGACGTCCTGACCATTAGACGAAGGGGGCGTACCGGGCTTGGCCTGCTGATATAGAAAGCTTTGCCGAGCCCCGCAAGAATGCGGCGCTTGTGCTTATTGAGAGCCCGTAGAAGCGGCATCCTCGATCATCAGTTCGACGCTTTCGCGTCCCTGCCAGCTTGCCCGCCGCAAGTGACCCGCGACGTGCAGAGTCTGCCCCTCGCTCCGCAAGAGAACCTGTTCGAGCTCGGTGCCCGCAACGCGAAAGGCGCACGCTTCGAGGCGACCACCGTCGGGAGCGTGCAGCGTGCAGCGGATATGGGCGTCCTTAATGGCGCGAACGCGGCTCACGCGATGCGCGGGGAAAACGAAGCGTGGCTCGGGGTGGCCTACTCCATAGGGACCGGCGCGGTCGATCAGGTCCATGAGCTCGAGATTCGCCCCGCGCGCCGACAGCGCTCCATCGAGGGCGAGCTGCTTGAGCCTGGCGGCGCTCAGCACAGGTGCGGCGAGGCGATCGTGCAGGAATTTGAGCAGTTCCTCCTGCTTTCGCCGCTCGAGCTTGAAGCCGGCGGCCATGGCATGCCCGCCGCCCTTGAGGAGAAGACCCTGATGCACGGCATCTCTGATGACGGCGCCAAGATCCACTGAGGCAATGGAACGCGCCGAGCCCGTCGCCATGCCGTCGGGTTCGAGTGCCGCGACGAACGCCGGTCGGTGGAACCGCTCGGCGACGCGGCCGGCTATCAGTCCGAGAAAGCCCTTGTGCCACCCTTCGGCGCTGAGAAAGAGAAGAGGCGACGCGGGCGAAGCGGTGAGCGTCGTCTCGGCGCGGGCGAACGCATCCTCCAACATGCGCTCCTCGATCGCCCTACGCTCGGCATTGAGCAGTTCCAGCCTCTCGGCGATGGCGCGCGCCTCGATATCGTCGTCGGAGGCGAGCAGCTTGGCGCCGAGGCTCGAAGCACCGACGCGTCCGCCGGCGTTGATGCGCGGGCCGAGGATGAAGCCCAGCGTATAGGGAGTCGGGGCCGCATCGATGCGCGCGACATCCGAGAGCGCGCGCAAGCCGGCATTATTCCGGAGCCTCAGCACTTTGAGTCCCTTGGCGACGAAAGCGTGATTGGCCTCTCTGAGCGGGACCACGTCGCACACCGTGGCGAGCGCAACGAGATCGAGCAGGCCGAGCAGGTCAGGCTCGGGGCGACCGCGATAGAATCCTTCGCGCCTCAGAACGCGGGTGGTGGCCACCAGGAACAGGAAAACCACCCCTGCGGCGGCGAGATGCCCTTGGTCAGACAAATCGTCATGACGGTTCGGGTTCACGACGGCGTGCGCGCGCGGCAGGGCCTCGTCAGCCTGGTGATGATCGATGACGATTACCTCGGCGCCCGACGCGTTGGCGGCATCGATCGCCGGGCCGGCCATCGTGCCGCAATCGAGGGTGAGGATCAGCCGCGCGCCGTCCTGGGCGAGACCGCGCAGCGCTTCTGCGCTCGGGCCATATCCCTCGGTCAGCCGGTCGGGAATGTAGGTCAGGGGCTGCTGATCGTGGGCGCGCAGATAGCGCTCCATCAAAGCGACGGAGGCGGCGCCGTCGACATCGTAGTCGCCGAAGGCGGCAATCTTCTCCCCTTGGCTAATCGCGTCAGCGAAGCGCGTGGCAGCACGCTCCATGTCTTGAAGGCGCGCCGGGTCTGGTAGGAGCGTGCGGAGCGATGGATCGAGATAGTGGGAGACAGTAGCGATCTCGGCGCCGCGTGCGGCAAGCACGCGCCCCAACAACTCAGGGAGCGCGTGGGCCTGGGCGATCGCCGTGGCGACGAAAGCTCGCGCGGGATTGAGCCGCTCGACCCAGCGATAGTCTCGCGCCGAGCGCTCGACGCCAAGGAACGGCGCACCCGGTACACCCTCAATTTCAGAATATTTCAGGGCTGCCGTCACGAAAGGCGCCGTTCGCTCCGCTTGTCAGAAAGCGCGAGTGTAAGCTGATTCGGCGCCGAGCCCCCTGGCTTGGTTCAATCGAACTTGCTGATGTCGGGGTGCTCGGTCCTCATCCAACGCACGGTGCGGGTCGAGGCGCGCATCACCACGCTATGGGTGAAGATGGCTTCCTTGGTGAAGCGCACGCCTTCAAGAAGAGACCCATCGGTGATGCCGGTCGCGGCGAAGGAGAGATCGCCGGTAATCATATCGCGGATGGCGTATTTGCGGCCGAGATCATGAATCCCAGCGGCACGGGCGCGGGATTTGTGCTGCTCGTTGGCCGCGATCAGCCGCCCCTGCATCTGGCCGCCGATGCAGGCGAGTGCGGCTGCGGCCAGCACGCCCTCAGGCGCCCCGCCGATGCCCATATAGATGTCGATGCCGGTCTCGAGCGACTCGGTGACATGGATGACCCCGGCGATGTCGCCGTCGCCGATCAGTCTGAGTGCCGCGCCCGATGCCCGCACCTCCTCGATCAGCTTGGCGTGGCGCGGGCGGTCGAGAATGCAGACGGCGATGTCGCTGACGGGCACGCCCTTGGCGATAGCGAGAGCCTTGAGATTGTCGGCGGGAGAAGCGTCGAGGTCGACAAGGCCTTCGGGGAAGCCCGGACCGATGGCAATCTTCTCCATATAGATGGGAGGCACCTTCAGAAGGCTGCCGCCTTCGGCAAGTGCCAGAACCGACAGAGCGTTAGGAAGCGCCTTGGCGCACAGCGTCGAACCTTCGACCGGATCGACGGCGAGATCGACGCGATGGCCCGAGGGCCCGCCAGCCCCGACCGTCTCGCCGATATAAAGGAGCGGAGTTTCGTTCTCCTCGCCTTCGCCCACGACCACCACGCCCTCAATCGGCAGGCGGGCAAGCTCTCGATACATGGCGGTGGCCGCGGCCTCGTCGGCAGCGACCTCGTTGCCGCGACCCCGCCACAGCGCCGCTGCCACGGCGCTCGCCTCGGTAACTCTGACAATGTCGAGCGCGAGCGCGCGGTCGAGCTCGCTCTTGGCCGCGGACTTCAACACGTCCGTTCCTCCCTCCCCTCACGCGATCCTTGGCGCCGCATGTCGGGGTACACATTACTAACACATTCAATATCACAGTTTTTCGATACGGATCATCTGTGGCTTCGCATCGACATGTCCGTCGCGCTCGATGCCGGCCAAGGCCTTGCGGATCGCGGCCTCGGTCGTCTGGTGGGTGATCATGACCACGGCGGCCGGAATCCCCTTATGCCGCCGGTTGATGCCGGGAAGCTCGGCAGCGGCGCGCCGCTGCACAATGCTCTCTATGGAGATGCCCTGCTCCGCCATGCGGCTTGCAATCGCCGCGAACGCGCCGGTACGGTCATAGACCGAGAGCCTGATGTAATAGCCGCCCTCATGGGTGCGCATCTGCGCTTTCTTGTAGGGCTTGAGGTCCTTGGTGGCGATACCGAAAGGCGGCAGGATGTCGCCGCGGGCGATGTCGATGAGGTCGCTGGTAACCGCGGACGCCGTGGCGGGGCCACCGGCGCCGCGCCCGACCAGGACAACCTCGCCGACGAAATCGCCGTCGACGGCGACGCAGTTCAGCACGCCTTCGACTTCGGCGATGGCCGTGTGCTTCGGCACCATGGTCGGGTGCACGCGTTGCTCGATGCCGCTTTCGGTCCTGAGCGCGACGCCGAGCAGCTTGATGCGATAACCAAGCTCGTCGGCCGCCTCGATGTCGGCGGGCATGATCGACTCGATCCCCTCGATATAGACCGACTCGAAGCTGGTGCGGGTGCCGAAGGCGAGACTCGTCAGTAACGTCAGCTTGTGCGCCGTATCGAAGCCGCCAATGTCGAAGGTCGGGTCGGCCTCGGCATAGCCTTGCGCCTGCGCCTCCTTAAGCACGTCGGCGAAGGTCCTGCCCTCGCGCTCCATCTTCGTCAAGATGTAGTTGCAGGTCCCGTTGAGGATGCCGTAAACGCGCGAGATATCGTTCCCCGCTAGGCTTTCGCGGATGGCCTTGACGATGGGGATGCCCCCCGCCACCGCTGCTTCGAAATTGAGAGCAACGCCGTTCTTCTCGGCGAGAGCGGCAAGGCTTGAGCCATGATGGGCGAGCAGCGCCTTGTTGGCGGTGACGACGTGCTTGCCGGCGCGGAGTGCAGCCTCGACGGAGTCCTTCGCCACGCCGCCCTCGCCGCCCATCAATTCGATGAACACGTCGATGCCGGGGTCCTGCGCGAGCGCGACCGGATCCTGCACGCGGCGGAAGGAAGAGATGTCGATGTTCGGGTTCCTGCGATGCTCGAGCGTCGACACGGCAACGACCTCAATGGGCCTACCGGCGCGTGCGGAGATTGAAGCGCCGTGCGCGGCGAGGAGCTGCAATAGGCCGCCGCCGACGGTGCCGACACCGGCCAGTCCGAGCTTCAATCCCTTGCTCATGGAAAAGATCAGAACGTCCTGTTCGCCTTGGAGGCAATGGGAATGACGTTATGCAGGGTCTTGGCGGACTCTGAGAGGAACTTGCGGATGTTGCGGGCGGCCTGGCGGACGCGCTGCTCGTTCTCGACGAGAGCGATACGCACATGGCCCTCGCCATACTCGCCGAAGCCGACGCCGGGAGAGACCGCCACGCCCGCCTTCTCGAGCAGGAGCTTCGAGAATTCGAGACTGCCGAGGTGAGAGAACATGTCGGGGATCGGCGCCCAGGCGAACATGGTCGCCGGCGGAGACGGGATCGGCCAGCCGGCACGCGTCAGCGCATCGACCAGGCAGTCGCGGCGGCGCTTATAGGTGGCGCGGATCTCGTCGATGCAGTCCTGCGGTCCATTGAGCGCGGCCGCAGCCGCGACCTGGATCGGTGTGAAGGCGCCATAGTCGAGATAGGATTTGACGCGCGTCAGCGCATGGATCAGCCGCTCGTTGCCGACGGCGAAGCCGACGCGCCAGCCCGGCATGGCGTAGGTCTTGGAAAGGGTCGTGAACTCCACGGCGATATCCATGGCGCCAGGGATCTCGAGAATCGAGGGCGGAGGCTCGCCGTCGAAATAGATCTCGGCGTAAGCGAGGTCTGAGAGCACGATCAACTCGTGCTTCTTGGCGAAGGCGACCACCTCCCGGTAGAAGTCGCGGTCGGCGACGACCGCCGTCGGATTGGCGGGATAGTTCAGCACCAGGGCCGAGGGCTTCGGCACGGAGTGGCGCACCGCTTTATCGAGCGAACTCATGAACTGAGAATCGGTCCGCGCCGGCAGGTGGCGGATCACGCCTCCCGACATGATGAAGCCGAACTCATGGATCGGATAGGTCGGGTTCGGGACGAGAATGACGTCGCCAGGGGCGGTGATCGCCTGCGCCATGTTGGCGAACCCTTCCTTCGAGCCGAGCGTTACCACGACTTGGGTGTTGGGATTGAGCTTCACATTGAAGCGGCGCGCGTAATAGGCGGCTTGCGCCTTGCGCAGACCGTTGATGCCTTTGGAGGCTGAATAACGATTGGTGCGCGGGTCGCGGGCCGTCTCCACCAGCTTGGCGATGATGTGCTCGGGCGTCGGCATGTCCGGATTACCCATGCCGAAATCGATGATGTCCTCGCCGCGCCCGCGCGCCTCGGCCTTGAGCTTGTTCACTTGCTCGAAGACGTAAGGCGGCAGGCGCTTGATTCTGTGGAAATCGTTGCTCACGGACGCACGGGTCCCCGTCCCGATCAGACCCCGTTGGAATCACCCCTTGAACCATAGATACGGGCCTCCCGGCAAGAAGCTCGGGACGGCTTCGTCGATTCGCTGCTTTCTACTGGGCGGTATTGGCGGGAGCGGCGGCTCCGTCTTTGGCGGCCTGCTCTTGCTTGCTCTTGTCCTGTTGGAGCTCGGTAATCGCAGCCTTCTGCTCGGCCTTGGTCAGGGTCTCATCGTCGCTTCGCATCAAGGTCGCAAACGGCTTGAATCCGTGCTCAGACGGCGCGGTGTCGGCGCAGCCGGCGAGCCACAGCGTGGCTAGTCCCCCAAGGACGGATAAGAGCAAACGAAAGGTCATTCGTAGTTGACGTTTACGATCGAAGTTCCCTCGAGGCGATTGGCAATCGCCTTCAGCTTGTTATATTGCATAGCACAATGAAGGCATTCGCGGAAGCCGCCGAGGGTCCGCCGTCCCCCTCTCGGCTGCGCGGTTAAAACGGTTAATTGGGGGTAAAACAAGGACAATTTGATGCAGGAGAGAAATAAGGAGCTCAGCGACCTCCAGCCGGAAGGACAACAACAAACCAACCAGTTCGATGCTCTTGCCCGGAACATGGTGCGACTTTTCGACCAGGGCGCCAAGGTGTTCTCCACGCTCGCCGAGCGCACCGGCACCAATGGCAATGGCCCGTACGGCGTAGCCTCGGAGGTCAGCGAAGCCGCGAAATCGCTCGGCGAAATCGCCCGCCACTGGGTCGCCGAGCCGACCAAATTGGTGACGGCACAAGGGGAGCTGTTCAAGAGCTATGCAGATCTCTGGGGCCGCAGCGTTCGGCGCTTCCTCGGCGAAGAGGTGGAGCCCGTGGTCAAGCCCGAGCCCGGCGACAACCGCTTCAAGGACCCCGACTGGTCGAACGGTCAATTCTTCGACTTCTGGAAGCAGGCCTATCTCATCACCTCGCGCTGGGCCGAGGACGTCACGCGGAATACCGAGGGCGTCGACGACAAGACGCGCAAGAAGGCGCTGTTCTATCTGAACCAGATGCTGTCGGCGTTCTCGCCCTCGAATTTCCCTCTCACCAACCCGGAAGTGGTCCGCACCACGCTCGCCACCAACGCCGAGAACTTGGTTCAGGGAATGCAGCATTTCGCCGAAGACCTCGGCAAGTCCAAAGACCTGCTGCGCATCAGCCAGACCGACTTGTCGGCTTTTGAGGTCGGGCGCAACCTGGCGGTCACGCCAGGCAAGGTCGTGTTCCAGAACG
>DATJZL010000050.1:0-4050 GCA_035499115.1 Methyloceanibacter sp.
TGCTTGGTGTAGGGATGCTTCGGTGCGGCGAAGATGTCGGCCATCGTGCCGCGCTCGACGATCTCGCCATTGTTCATGACGCACACCCGGTCGGCCATCTTGCGCACGATGCCGAGATCATGGGTGATGAGCAGCATCGCCATGTTGAACTCGGCCTTGAGCTTCGACAGCAGCTCGAGGATCTGCGCCTGGATGGTGACGTCGAGCGCGGTGGTGGGCTCGTCGGCGATGAGCAGGTCGGGCTCGTTGGCAAGCGACATGGCGATCATCACGCGCTGACGCTGTCCACCAGAGAGTTGATGCGGATAGCAGTCGAGCCGGCCCTTTGGATCGTCGATGCCGACCTTATCGAGCAGATCGAGCACACGCTCGCGCGCGGCGCGATCGGAAAGCCCACGGTGAATTTTCAGCACCTCGCCGACCTGCCGCTCGATCGTGTGCAGCGGATTGAGCGAAGTCATCGGCTCTTGGAAGATCATCGAGATCTTGTTGCCGCGGATCTGGCGGAGGGCCGGTGGAGAAAGCGTGAGCAGGTTCTCGCCCTTGAACAGAATCGCGCCAGATGGGTGCGACGCCGCGGGGTAGGGGAGGAGACGCAGGATCGAGAGCGCCGTTACCGTCTTGCCCGAGCCCGACTCGCCAACGAGTGCGACCGTCTCGGCGTCGCCGATGTCGAACGACACATGCTTGACCGCATGCGTGAGCGTCTCGCCTGAGCGGAAATCGACCGACAGGTCCTTGACATCGATGAGGGGACGGGCGGTGCTCATCGGCTCGCCTTAACGGGCGTGGCGTCGGCACATTCGCCGCGCTCGATCTCGACAGTGGCATGGTCGAGCCCGAAGCGTTCGATGAGCCGTGCCTTGATGTCCCGCACGATGCGGTCGGCGTGCGCGCCTTCGCTGATACAAGCATGCAGCGTCACCATGCGGCGGCTCTGCGTGATCGACCAGACATGGACGTGGTGCACCCCCTCCACGCCTTTCACCTGGGCGACGAGGTCAGGGCCGATCGCGCGCGTATCGAGCTCTCCGGGCGCGCCTTCGAGCAAGATATGGCCGGAGTCGGCAACCACCTGCCAACCGCTCCTGACGATGATCGCTGCAACCAGGATCGAGAGCAGGGGATCGATCGCCGTCCAGCCGGTGAGCAGAATCACCGCGCCGGCGACGAGGGCGGCGACCGAGCCGAGTAGATCGCCGAGCACGTGGATAAAGGCGCCCCGGACGTTGAGATTCTCGCGATCCGCGCCACGCAACAGAAAGAAGGCGGCAACATTGACCAGCAGCCCGAGCACGGCGACGATCACCATGATGCCGCCCGACACTTGCGGCGTGGTCATCAGCCGCATCGCCGCCTCATAGACAATCCAGCCGGCGATGGCGAACAGCGCAAGCCCATTGGCAAAGGCGATCAGCACCTGGAAGCGGTCAAAGCCGTAGGTGCGTCGCCAGTCCGCGGGACGCCGCGACAGCCTGAAGCCAAACCAGGCGAGCGAGAGCGAGGCAAAATCGGTGAGCATATGGCCGGCGTCGGCGAGAAGAGCGAGCGAGCCGGCGGCGATGCCGCCTGCCACCTCGGCGAACATGAAGGCTCCGGTGATGAGCGCCGCGAGCCCCATCCGCCGCTCGTCATTGGCATGAGCTGCCGCGCCATTAGCATGGCCCTTGTGGGCATGGCCGGTTTGGCTATGCCCCGAGTGGTCGTGACCATGCGAATGCGATCCGTGCATCGGCCTATCCCAAGGTTTTGCGCGGATCGAGCGCGTCGCGCACCGCCTCGCCCACGAAGATGAGGAGCGAGAGCATCAAGGCGATGACGAAGAAGGCGGTCAGCCCGAGCCACGGTGCCTGGAGATTGTCCTTGCCCTGCGCCAGAAGCTCGCCGAGCGAGGGCGATCCCGGCGGCAGCCCGAAACCGAGAAAGTCAAGCGAGGTCAGCGTGGTGATCGAGCCGTTCAAGATGAACGGCATGAAGGTGAGCGTCGCCACCATGGCGTTCGGCAGGAGATGCTTGAAGATGATCCTGATATTGGACAGTCCGAGCGCGCGGGCGGCCGTGACATATTCGAAGTTGCGCGCGCGCAGGAACTCGGCGCGCACCACGCCGACCAGCGCCACCCAGGAGAAGGCGAGCAAGATGCCGAGCAGGATCCAGAAATTCGGCTCGATGACCGCCGCGACGATGATCAAGAGATAAAGCTGGGGGATGCTCGTCCAGATCTCGATGAAGCGCTGGAACAGGAGATCGGTCCAGCCGCCGAAATAGCCCTGCACAGCGCCCGCAGCCACGCCGATGAGCGAGGAGAACAGCGTGAGCACGAGGCCAAATATCACCGAGAGGCGGAAGCCGTAGATGACGCGGGCGATCACGTCGCGCCCCTGGTCGTCGGTGCCGAGCCAGTTCCATTCGAGGTCGGCATTGCAGGGGTGGAAGCCGTTCTCGACCGCGAGCTTGCAGTCCTCATCCGTGAGCATCCACGTCGGTTTCACCGGAAACGCCATCGGCGGCGTCTTATTCTGCGTGTTGTAGGAGAAGCGGATCGGCGGCCAGATCGCCCAGCCTCCGGCGTCCTTGATCATCTTCTTGACCGCGGGATCGCGATAATCGGCCTCGGTCTCGAACACCCCGCCGAACGCGGTCTCAGGGTACGATTTGAAGATCGGCCAGTAATACTGGCCCTCATATTTGACCAGGATCGGCTCGTCGTTGGCGATGAACTCGGCGAACAGGCTGATGAAGAACAGGATGAGGAAGATCCACAGCGACCAGTAGCCGCGCCGGTTGGCCTTGAAGATCTCGAGTCGCCGCCGCTGAAGCGCCGACAACCACGGGCGCGCTATGGGTATGCCCTGTGCCGCCACCTCCTCGGTGATCGTGGTGTCGATCGGCGCGTCCATCTTCGGCTAGACCTCGCGCGTCTCGAAATCGATGCGCGGATCGACCCACGTATAGGTCAGGTCGGAGATGAGATTGATGACGAGGCCGAGCAGCGAGAAGATATAGACCGTGGCGAACACCACCGGGTAGTCGCGGTTGACCACCGATTCGAAGCCGAGCAGACCGAGCCCTTCGAGGCTGAAGATCGTCTCGATCAAGAGCGAGCCGGCGAAGAACGCCCCGATGAACGCGCCGGGGAACCCGGCGATGACGATCAGCATGGCGTTGCGAAACACATGGCCGTACAGCACCTTGTGCTCGGCGAGCCCCTTGGCCCGCGCCGTCATCACGTATTGCTTCCTGATCTCCTCGAGGAACGAGTTCTTGGTGAGGAAGGTCGTGGTGGCGAAGGCCGAGAGCGCCATGGCGAACATCGGCAGCACGAGATGCCAGAAATAGTCGACGATCCTCATCGGCCAGGAAAGCTCGTGCCAATTCTCCGAGACCAGCCCGCGCAACGGGAAGATCTGCACGAACGATCCGCCGGCGAGCAGCACGATGAGAAACACGGCGACGAGGAAGCCGGGGATCGCATAGCCGATCACGACCACGGTGCTCGTCCACACGTCGAAGCGCGAGCCGTCCATGACCGCCTTGCGGATGCCGAGCGGAATCGAGATGGCGTAAGAGAGTAGCGTCATCCACAGCCCGAGCGAGATCGATACCGGCATTCTCTCCTCGATCAGCTTCAGCACGCTCGTGTCGCGGAAATAGCTCTTGCCGAAATCGAACAGGAGATAATTCTTGATCATCATGGCGAAGCGCACATAGGCCGGCTTGTCGAAGCCGAACTGCTTCTCCAGGCTCTTGATAAACTCGGGGTCGAGCCCTTGCGCGCCGCGATACTTGGACGGCGCCGAGACGTCGCCCGGCAAGCCGCCCTGGCCTGGCCGCGGTCCCGTCGCATCGCCGCCACCGCCGCTGAACATCGTGGTGGCGCCCGCGTCGGTACCCGTCAGCTGGGCGATGAGGCGCTCGACCGGTCCGCCCGGCGCGAACTGCACGATGACGAACGTCACCAGCATGATGCCGAACATGGTCGGGATGATGAGCAGGATGCGGCGAAGGATATAGGCGGTCATTGTGGTCGGGTCGGCCTTCTCCAGCGGA